>CALGDB010000186.1 GCA_937884175.1 uncultured Flavobacteriales bacterium | reverse complement strand
TGCACCTGCGCGGCTGCTCTTTTGCTGTGTGGAGTGATGGCAGCCCAGCGGCGTCGGATGTGGCTGCGGGGATGTCAAATCCCGTTTCGTTTAAACGCATTTTGCCCCAATGGAATGCCCGGGAGCAGCAGGATGAGGCGCGTACTCGATATCAGTTGATTGGGTCGCAGGTCGACGCGATGCTCTGGCGCGATGTCCCCATTGTCCGGATTTTCCCCAACGAGGAGTACGCCGAGCGTTGGAATGAACGCGCCGCCGGCGGACATGGTGTTTCTCCATTCATTGAAGTGCTGGATGTGGCGGAGCTGCACGAGAGCATCCAAGCGCCGCACGGCGCAGGCCTCGTTCCCGATGCGGGTTGGGTCAACGTTGTGGCCTTGACAGAAGCGAGCCGAGCAAAGTGGCAAGGAATGGACCGCTGGGGAAAACGCACATGGAAAATGGCGGACGGTTGTCCTGAGGGGTTCGACGCCGTCGTGGATTGCCGCGGGACGGGTGCCGTGGAAGATTTGGCTGCCTTCGGATTGGAATTGAGAAGAAACCACGGTGAGGTGCTGCGCGTCAGGCCTTCAGGCTCCTGGGGCGATCGCATCGTCAACAACGTTACCTGGGCTTTGCCGTTGGGAGACGGCACGTACCGCGTGGGCTCGACCTACCGTTGGGACATTCACGAGCCCGTTTGCTTGGATGAATCCCCCGCTGCGCTGATGCAAGGAGCTGCGAATGCCCGAACCACAGCACAGGATATGGAATGCCTGGAACACCGAGCGGGGCTTCGGCCGACGTGCTTTGATCGCCGGCCCATTCTTGGCGTGGTATCCAAGTCTCATCAGTATTACCACGCTTGTGTGGGGTGGGGCACCCGGGGTGTGACCATTGGACCCACCGTCGCTCGTTGGACAGTCGAGGCACTGCTCGGGGACCGCGAGGCGGTTCCCGATGAGGTTCATCCCAAAAGATTCCATACTTTCACATAAAATTGAAATTTTGTCAAAAAATCCGATAGTAAATACAAAAACCCAATGGGAGCTTGAGTTTTCTAAGCGTTGGGTGGCTGCAGGAGCGCATTGGGGAGTACCCAAAACGACCTTGGCGGTGCACGGTTGGCTCATGGCCCAGCCGCAGCCGGCGTCTACGGATGAGGTGATGAGTGCCCTCGAGTTGAGCCGCGGCGGCGCCCACAATGCCCTTCAATCGCTCGTGGACTGGAAATTGGCGCATGCATTCAAGCCCCTCGGAGCAAGGCAAGTGCTATACTCGGCTGAAGATGATGCGTTCGCCATGCTGATGGCTGTCGTTGACAAGCGGCGGCAACAAGAGCTCGTGCCGGTGGCCGATTTGGATGCGTGGAACGCACAAATGAAATCCGAGTTGTCGGCGCAGGGCCGAGAGGATTTTCATGAACGCCTGTCGGCCATTGCACACCGGGCCCGTCAATTGGATGCGCTTTTGGTACGCACGTCGCGCGAGGATGAAGGATGGTGGTGGCGCTGGATTTTAGGGCCACTGCGAACAAAATAAAATTGCTTCATTTCCACTTCGGGGTTGCTTACCTTCGAGAAAAACACCAGTTATGTTGCACGAAAAAATTGAACAAGCACTGAATGCCCAAATCACCTTGGAAGGCCAGAGCAGTCATGCGTATTTGGCAATGGCTGTATGGGCTGAGACGAATGGTTTTGACGGAACCGCGGCGTTTCTATACACCCACGCTGAGGAGGAGCGCCAGCACATGCTGAAACTGATGCGCTTCGTGAATGAGCGCGGCGGGGCCGCATTGGTTCCGGCCCTGAGTGTCACGCAGACCACGTTCACCGGCCTAGAGCAGATATTTGAATTGATCCTAGAACACGAAACCCGCGTAACGGCCAGCATCAACGATGTCGTGGATAAGTGCTTGAGTTTGAAGGACTACACCACGCACAATTTCATGCAGTGGTACGTTGCGGAGCAAATTGAAGAAGAAGGACTCGCACGTAAACTGCTCGACAAGCTGGCTCTGGCCGGCGGCGATAAAGGAGCCCTGTACCTCTTTGACCGGGACATCAACACCTTGGACGAAGCTTAACCTAGAATACGCCTTTTCTTGACCCTTCAGAGTTTCATCCCCGTTTCCTCCTTGCACACAATTGTGCTCCGCTGCGTCTTTGTCGCTGCGGCATGGGCGGTGGGTGTCATGGCAATGGGCCAGGGTACGAGCGACGGGTTGGACGAAACGGACACGCGTGCCGTAACCAAGGCGAACTTCTTATTCCATTTTGCTGCGTCCAATGAATGGCCCGTTTCGGTCAAAGAAGGTGAGTTCCATTTGACTGTTATCGGAAACGAGCGGTTGCACGCGGAGTTGGTGGACAAATACGCCATGAAGCTCATAGGAGCCCAGCCCTTGCGCATTCACGGTTACAACCGTACCGAGGATTTGCCCTCAGAAGGATTTTATCATCTCGTCTACTGCGATATTGGAGGCGCCGAACTCAATCGCTTGGCGCTCGCCTTGGCAGAGACCCCTACCGTGTTAGTCTCCGATTCTCCAGATGGCTTGGAGCAGGGAGCGCTCATCAATTTCGTATCCATTGGCAATCGCATTCGGTACGAGATCAATGCGGCCGATGCCGTGAAAAAGGGGGTGTTGATTGGAAATAAAATCATGACTTGGGCCGTAAAATGAGAACCATGCATACGCCATCATTCCCCCGATTCAACCTTGCATTAACGGCAGTGCTCATCGTACTTAGCACTTGGACGGCAGCTGCTCAGCGCTCGCTTGAACGTGCCGAGGCCTTTTTGCGTGTAGGCGATTGGGATGCGGCGCATGCGGCGCTGGCTCCAGAGATGGACCAAGTCGCCTACGCTTCGAATGCGCGTGCGTGGTTTGTGCTGGGGTTTGTGCAGAAGGAACAGTTCAAAGTGAGCGGTGCGTCGGGATTGGATGCGGCAGAGCGGAGCCGCGCAGTGGGGAGCCTTCAACGCGCATTAGCCATGGGAACGCTGTCCATCCGTGACGAGCAGATTGCGCGGGATGCATTAGATTTTTTGGCGCGTTCGTACTTCCGCGAGGCCATCGAACGCGTGGAAGGATTTACCCTTGGGGCGGAACCCGAGATTTTGGGGTTGATGGGCCGCTACGAATCCGTCCTTCAGTCGCTCAATCCAGCGTATGACGTGACCGAGCAGCGGGCGGATTTACACCGGTACCTCGGCCAGGCAAATGCCAACCTGCTCGAAACCGAGCGGTATGCAGGTACTCCGGAAGAACAAATGCTCTTCGACGCTGCCATCGCCCATTACGAGGCCTCGCTCACGCATGCATCAGCGCATTACGCCACCTTGTATAACCTTGCCATCACGCTCTATAACCACGGGGTGCGCCAGCTCAAGCGCATTAACCACGAAACGTCCATGTTTGAGCTGATGGAAATCCAAGACGTCTGCGTGGGACTGTTTGAACAAGCCCTGCTGCCCATGGAACAGGCGCATCAGCGGCGGCCGGGTCGCTTGGAAACGCTGAAGGGCCTGATGACTGTGCATTACGCTCTCTCGCAACCGGAGGCTTCGGATTCATACAAACGCCAGATTGAGGCGGTCCTTCAGAAAAAGTAGTCGACGCGAAAAGCTGCCCTTCCCGCGTTAAATTGCCGACATGATTCACACGTCGGCACCCCGCAAAATCCAATGGGGCATCGGATGGCGCATATCCGTTGGCTTCGGCGTGTTTGGGTTGGCCGTAGGAGCGTTGTTCTTGATAACACGCAGTACCCTCGAAGAAAGCCAACAACTCAGCCGGTACATCGATGGCGTGTTGACGCCGAGCATTCAGCAACTGGAGGCCTTGGATCGATCGGTGAGCGAAACGCGCATCTTGATCCGGCACTGGCTCTCCGTGCAATCCGGGCCACTCGATCCCGAAAAGGTCCAGCTGCAGCGGCTCATGGACGAGGACATTCCCCAGCAAGTGCAGACCTTGCTGCCCTTGGTGGCCAAGTGGTCAGACCCTGCGCTCCAAGCACAATTTGATTCGTTGAGCAGGGACATTGAGCACGTATTCTTGGTGTACCGTGAAATCATACGGCTGCTGCCGACGTTTCAGGCATACGAAGATCCCATCGCCATGATGGACGCGGAGTATTATGCGCTCGACGGTTCGAGCATCCCGGCCTTTACGGAGTCGATCCGCCGCCACATGGATGCCATGTCGGAAGCCCAGACGAACGCGCTTCGGGCGTCGACGGCCCAGATGGACTCGCTAGGCACCCAGTTGCAACTCTATGCCGGAAATGTAGCGCTGGGGATTTTGATCCTCGGTTTGATCATCGCTTGGTGGGTGACACGCTCCATCGTCCGGCCCATAGGGGAACTCAAGCGGGCCTTGATTTACATGGGTCGTGGAGCTCCACTTAAGAAAAAGGTCGAAGCCACGGGGGACGAGATCGGCGAGATGGCCGTTGCGGTGAATCGCCTAGCAGACGGTTTGAGCCGGACCCGGGAATTCAGTTTGCAAGTAGGTCAAGGCCAATTCGAAGCGGAATACACTCCCCTGAGTGAGGACGATGCGCTCGGACAAGCCATCCTCAAAATGCGCGATGACCTCGCCAATAATGAACGGGAGATGGAAGCCAAAGTCGACCAACGAACGGCCGAAGTCAAAGAACAAAAAGCCGTGGTCGAATCGCTCTACGGCGATTTGCGCGACAGCATAGATTACGCGAAACGTATTCAACAAGCCATCTTGCCTTCGGAAAATGATCGGGCGAAGGTCTTCGATTCATCCGCTGTATTTTACCAACCTCGCGACGGGGTGTCCGGGGATTTTTATTGGTTTCACTCCGTTGGCCGGGTGCGGATGTTTTCCGCCATCGACTGCACAGGCCACGGTGTGCCAGGGGCCTTTATGAGCCTGATTGGACACCACGCGTTGGAGCGCATCACCAAAGTCTATACCCAGCCGGACCGCGTACTGGAGCAACTCAATCGCTCCGCTTGTGCGCTGCTCCGCCCGGGCGGATTTGGGGAGGAAGGCAATGACGCAGTCAACGACGGCATGGACCTCGCCTTCGTGAGCATTGACATGGAGCGCATGGAATTGGAGTACAGTGGTGCCAACTGCCCGCTTTACTTGGTGCGCAAGGGGATGCTGCAGGAGCTGAAGCCCGACAAGATGGCCATTGCATCATTCGAGCCGGGCACGCGTCAGTACCAAATGCAGACCCTTCCGCTGGTAAGCGGGGATGTCATTTTTGCTGCGACTGATGGTTTTCCCGACCAGTTTGGCGGCCCCAAAGGTAAGAAGTTCATGCGGAAGCGATTCCGGGAATTGCTGGTTCACCTAGCGACGCTCGAAAGCCACGAAATGGAGGCGGCACTGGCCCAAGCCTTTCACGACTGGAAAGGCGAAGAAGAGCAGGTAGACGACGTTTTGGTCGTCGGCGTTCGGGTTTGACCTCTTATTGTGCGAAAACAGAACCGCGGATGACGCGGGTCTCAATTGGATTGATGATGAGCACCGGGAGTTGTGCTTCGTTGGTGATGATCTGCTGCTCGTAGGTCTGCCCGAGGATGCCCATGAGGCTCTTCTCGTGCAGGTTCATGATGCTGATCAAATCTGCTTCGATGGAGGCGGCATATCGCACCACGTCTTTCACGAATGAGCTGGAGCTGTGTTCGGAGATTTTGACGGTATATTCGATGCCGCGTTCGGTGAAGTACTCCTTGGCAAATTCGATATTGCGCTTGAGCTGATTTTGCAGGAATTCGTCCGTTTCCGCGGGGCTGATGATGTGCACGCGGCCATTGAAGTACGTGGCCATCTCCGCGACCGTGGACAGCTTTTGTTTGGTGTCTTGATGCAAGTCGAGCGGGACCACGACGTCATCGTACCCGGTATCCTTGATGCCACGCTCTTGGGTGATGATGAACGGCGTGGAACAGTTGGTGACAATGCGCAAGGCGCGACCGCCAGTCAAGAACTGCATTCCCTTGAGTCCATGGGTGCCCATGATGACGAGGGTGGCGTCTTGCTCCACCGCGACGTCGTCGATGTCTTCAAAAATCGAGCCGATTCGGACTGCTGTGCGCACTGTGTGCGGGTACGCAGCCGCGGCTTTTTCATTCCAAGCTTCCATGCGCAAACGGGCATCAGTCATCTCCTTTTTGGAGCCGATGATGTGGAGCAACATGATTTCACTTTCAAATGCCTTTCCAACGGCAATGGCGTGTTCGAGAGCAATGTCACTCACAGGAGTGAAGTCCATAGGGACCAGGATGCGGTGTTGTGCCATTCGGTGTTGATCAATTTCTCAGCGAATGTAGTTCTTTACCGATGATTCTGATGAAATTTGTCGCATGGAGAGGCGCCTACGCAAGTGGATTGTAAGTGCGGTGGATTCGGATTGGAAATCCTCCGATCGGGCGCTTTTGGGTTGGGCGGTGCTCA
>CALGDB010000185.1 GCA_937884175.1 uncultured Flavobacteriales bacterium | reverse complement strand
GGACAAGCTCCGCGAAGAATTGAAGAAATTGACAGGGAAGGAGGTGCAGATCAACATCTTCGAGATCAAACGTCCTGAATTGGATGCCAAGCTCGTCGCTGAGAGCATCGCCCGTCAAATCGAAGCGCGTATCTCGCACCGCCGTGCCATCAAGATGGCCATCGCGGGCACCATGCGCTTGGGTGCAGAAGGAATCAAGATCAACATTGCAGGCCGTGTGAATGGTGCGGAAATCGCACGTTCAGAGTCCTACAAAGAAGGCCGCATTCCGTTGCACACCTTCCGTGCAGACATCGACTACGCGTTGATGGAAGCGCACACCACCTACGGGCGAATCGGTATCAAGTGCTGGATCTGCCGAGGTGAGATTTACGGCAAGAAGGACTTGTCGCCCATCCCACCACAAAAGCAATCGAACGACCGCCGCGGCGGAGGCCGTCAAGGCGGAGGTCGTCGTCGTTCGCGCAACTGATAGAAGAGTTAGATCATGCTACAGCCGAAAAGAACGAAATTCAGAAAGATGCAAAAGGGCCGGGTACGCGGATTGGCGTATCGTGGAAGCACCCTGGCATATGGAACATTCGGAATCAAGACGATGGAGGTTGGATTCATCACTTCTCGTCAGATCGAAGCAGCACGTATCGCGATCACCCGCTACATGAAGCGTGAAGGTCAGGTGTGGATTCGAATCTTCCCGGACAAGCCCATCACATCGAAGCCTGCAGAGGTACGTATGGGTAAGGGTAAAGGTGCTCCCAGCCACTGGGTTGCTCCGGTCCGTCCCGGTCGATTGATGTTTGAAGTTGACGGTGTTCCCATGGAAACCGCACAAGAAGCCTTGCGTCTCGGAGCACAGAAGCTGCCCGTGAAGTGCAAGTTTGTCGTACGCCCAGATTATGCAGAGTGATGATTGAAATGACTGAAATCCGCCAACTCTCTGACTCCGATTTGCAGGAGCGCATTGAAGTGGAGCGCGAAGCACTCGCTAAACTGCGGTTCAACCACATTGTAGCCGGTTTGGAGTCCACAACCGCTCTCAAATACAAGAAGCGTGATGTTGCCCGCTTGTTGACTGAATTGAATGCACGTAAGAACGCGAACTCATGAGCACTGAAAGCACACCATTGGAGCGCAACCTGCGCAAGGAGCGAATTGGCGTTGTCACGTCTAATTCCATGACCAAGAGCATCACCGTCAAGGTGGAGCGCAAGGAGAAGCACGCCAAGTACGGAAAGTTCGTCAAGAAGACGAGCAAGTTCATGGCGCATGATGAGGCTGAAACCTGCAACATCGGAGATACTGTTCGCATTATGGAGACCCGACCATTGAGCAAGCGCAAGTGCTGGCGATTGGTTGAGGTAATCGAGCGAGCGAAGTAATCGTGGAGGAGTTTAAAGCGAAAGAAATCAGAAGATGATACAACAAGAATCCCGCATGAAGGTGGCTGACAACAGCGGAGCAAAGGAGGTCCTTTGCATCCGGGTGTTGGGTGGTACACGTCGGCGATATGCAAGCATCGGGGATACCGTTGTTGTGACTGTCAAGGCAGCCACGCCAAATGGTAACATCAAGAAAGGCGCCGTTTCGAAAGGGGTGGTAGTTCGTACCAAAAAGGCCGTCCGACGAGCAGACGGGTCGTACATCCGTTTCGACGACAACGCGATCGTGTTGTTGAACGCGAACGGTGAAATGCGCGGCACGCGAATATTCGGCCCTGTGGCCCGTGAACTCCGTGAAAAGGACTTCATGAAAATTGTTTCACTTGCCCCTGAGGTACTTTAATTCGAAGACCATGTTTAAGCGAGTAAAAGTCAAAAAAGGAGACACCGTTAGGGTGATTTCAGGCGGAAGCAAAGGCAAGCAGGGGACTGTGATGTCCGTAGACCGCAAGTCCGATCGCGTAAGGATCGAGGGCATCAACATGGTGAAGAAGCATGTGAAGCCTGGACCGGCCAACCCACAAGGTGGCATCGAGAGTGTTGAAGCAAGCATCCATATCTCCAATGTTATGGTGGTTGACACCGCGGGCAATGCGACCCGAGTTGGACGTCGTCGAGGAGACGATGGAAAGCTTGTTCGTTATTCTAAGAAAACCAATGAGGAACTGAAGTGATGAGTTACGTACCACGACTCCAGACTCAGTACGCTGAGGAAATTGTACCCTCGCTCAAGGAGCGCTTTGAGTACAAGAGCGTGATGCAGGTACCCCGCGTCACCAAGATTTGCCTGAACCAAGGCCTCGGAAAAGCCATTGCCGACAAGAAGATTGTCGAGTATGCAACCGAAGAGATGACACGTGTTGCTGGTCAGAAAGCGGTGAAAACCATTTCGACCAAGGACGTCTCGAATTTTAAGTTGCGTAAAGGCATGCCCATTGGTGCGCGCGTAACCCTGCGCCGCGAACGCATGTATGAATTTTTGGATCGTTTGATCGCCATTTCATTGCCTCGTACCCGTGATTTCCAGGGGGTGAAGGCCAAGGGATTTGACGGCCGCGGAAACTTCACGTTCGGCGTGAAGGAGCAGGTCATCTTCCCGGAGATCAGCCTCGATGAGGTCAAGTTCTTCAACGGAATGGATATCACGATTGTAACGTCAGCTAATACCGACGAGGAAGCGCAAGCATTGCTCGAAGGATTCGGATTCCCTTTCAAAAAGTAGTAAGATGGCAAAAGAATCAATGAAAGCGCGTGAGCGCAAGCGAGCCAAGATGGTAGCAAAGTACGCTGAGAAGCGTGCCGCATTGAAAGCTGCTGGCGATTGGGAAGGACTGCAAAAGCTCCCACCAAACAGCGCGGCGGTGCGCATGCACAACCGCTGCCAGATCACGGGCCGTCCCCGCGGTTACATGCGTCAGTTCGGAATTTCCCGCGTGTTGTTCCGCAAGATGGCCTTGGCTGGGAAGATCCCAGGAGTTAAGAAAGCGAGTTGGTAACCCACGAATAGACTGAAGATTATGAATACAGATCCAATCGCAGATTACTTGACACGCATCCGTAACGCGCAGATGGCCGGTCATAAAGTCGTGGAGATTCCAGCTTCCAACATGAAGAAGGAGATGACCCGAATCTTGTTCGACAAGGGGTACATCCTGAATTTTAAGTTCGACGATGCGGGCCACCAAGGCACCATCAAAATCGCATTGCGTTACGACGGCAAGACCAAGCGTCCTGCCATCACAGAATTGCAGCGCGTTTCTACGCCAGGTTTGCGTCAGTACGCCAGTTCGGGAGACCTCCCACGCGTATTGAACGGTCTCGGCGTGTGTATCGTTTCCACTTCCAAGGGATTGATGACGGATAAGGAATGCCGCAAGATGAACATCGGCGGAGAAGTCATTTGCACCGTTTACTGATAAGAAAGGAATAGCATTATGTCACGGATAGGAAAAGCACCGATTGCATTACCCGAAGGCGTCACAGTTACGATCGACGGTACTTCAATTAAGATAAAGGGCCCCAAAGGAGAACTGGAGCAGAGCATCGATCCCGAAATCGGTGTGGAGTTGAACGAAAATGTGTTGACTTTCACGCGTCCATCTGATCACAGGGATCACCGCTCAAAGCATGGGTTGTACCGCGCCTTGGTGAACAACATGGTGGAAGGCGTATCCAAGGGATACACCGTCCGCTTGGAATTGGTCGGTGTCGGTTTCCGCGCCACTTCTGCTGGACAAGACTTGACGTTGGCGCTGGGTTTCAGCCACCAAATCGTCATGCGCTTGCCTGAAGAAATCAAGGTGAAGGCCGAAACAAAAAAAGGGGAGAACCCATACGTAGAATTGACCTCGCACGACAAGCAGCTCATCGGCACGGTGGCTGCCAAGATTCGCTCGTTGCGCAAGCCCGAGCCCTACAAAGGCAAAGGTGTGCGTTACGCCGGTGAGCAGATTCGTCGCAAGGCTGGTAAGACTGCCGCTAAATAATCGAGAACAATGGGAACGAAAAAAACATTCTCACGCAACCGCATCAAGCGCCGCGTTCGTGGAAAGGTCCACGGCAGCGCGGAGTGCCCACGGTTGTCTGTTTTCCGCAGCAACAAGCAGATCTACGCTCAAATCATCGACGACCGCGCAGGCCGTACGTTGGCTGCAGCGGGTTCCTTGGGAGCTGAAGACACGAAAGGCCCGAAGTTGGACCAAGCCGCTGCCGTTGGCAAGATGATCGCAGAGAAGGCCAAGGCTGCTGGAATTGAATCCGTCGTTTTCGATCGAAACGGCTATTTGTATCACGGCCGGGTGAAGTCCCTGGCAGAGGCTGCTCGCGAGGCCGGGCTCAAATTCTAAGGAAAGATGGAACAACGTCAACAACGAAAAGGACGCAACAACCAGCAGCAATCCCGAACCGGAGATCCGGATTTGAAGGAGCGTTTGGTGGGTATTAACCGTGTTGCGAAGACCACCAAAGGTGGCCGTACTTTTAGCTTCAGCTCAATCATGGTCGTCGGAGATGAGAAGGGCCGTGTCGGTCACGGATTGGGTAAGAGCCGTGAGGTGGCAACTGCCATCCAGAAAGGCATTGAAGACGCGAAGAAGAACATGATCGAAGTGCCATTGGTGAACGGAACCATCCCGCACGCGCAGGAGATGAAGTTCGCCGGAGCGCACATCATGATCCGCCCAGCATCTCCCGGTACTGGCGTCATCGCTGGTGGTGCGATGCGTGCGGTTTTGGAAAGCGCTGGCATCAAGGACGTACTCGCGAAGTCGTTGGGTTCAAGCAACCCGCACAACGTCGTGAAGGCCACATTCAATGCATTGCAAGAATTGCGCAGTGCTAAGGACATCGCTCAATTGCGCGGCATCTCTGTACACAAAGTGTTTAACGGTTAATCTCTTATATGATGGGAAAAATCAAAATCACCCAAGTGCGCAGTGCGATCAACCGCCCCAAGCGTCAGAAGGCCACAATTGAGGCCCTCGGAATTAAGAAATTGCACAATCCGGTCGAGCACGAGGCCACACCACAAATTTTGGGCATGGTCCGAAAGGTGAGCCACCTCGTCACGATCGAAGAACTTTAAATCATTAACGAGCATTAGCCATGAATCTCAGCAACCTCAAGCCAGCAGATGGTTCTCGGAAACAGCGCAAGCGAGTTGGTCGCGGTGAAGGCTCCGGTCACGGAGGCACCTCTACACGTGGTCATAAAGGCGCGAAGTCGCGTTCCGGCTACAAGAGCAAAATCGGCTTTGAAGGTGGTCAACAGCCGCTTCAGCGCCGCGTACCTAAGTTCGGTTTCACCAACCCGAACCGTGTGGAGTACAAGGGCATAAACTTGGATACCCTCCAGGAATTGATCGACCGCAAGAAGCTCAAGGCAGTTACCCTCAATGACCTCATGGAAAATGGTCTCGCCGGAAAGCGTGATTTGGTCAAAATCCTCGGACGAGGTGAATTGAAGACAGGTGTACCTGTAACAGCACACAAATTTTCTGCATCTGCGAAGGCTGCCATCGAAGCAGCTGGCGGTGAAGCAACCGAAGCATAAACCTCACTCAGATGAAGAATTTTTTCACTCAGATCTCGAATATCTGGAAGCACGAAGAGTTGCGCCAGAAGTTGGGCATAACCCTCGGCTTGATTTTGGTTTACCGAATCGGCTCGTTCATCGTGATCCCTGGTGTGAACAGCGACGTTTTGGCTGAGCAGATGGCTCAGTCCGGAAGCGGCGGTTTGGGCGACTTGTTGTCCTTGTTTACGGGTGGAGCCTTCACGCGTGCCTCAATCTTCGCATTGGGCATTATGCCATACATCTCGGCATCGATCATTATTCAGTTGTTGGGCATCGCTGTACCCGCGGTGCAGAAGATGCAGGCTGAAGGTGAGAGCGGCCGGAAGAAAATCAACCAGTACACGCGTTTCTTGACCATCGCCATAACGTTGGTGCAGGCGCCTGGTTACATCGCAACCTCGGTTGCAGGTGTTCCTGGAGCGGTTGCCAACCCTTCAACTTTCTGGTGGTTCAGCGCGGTGTTGATTTTGGTGTGTTCAACCCTGGTCATCATGTGGTTGGGCGAGCGCATCACAGACAAAGGCGTGGGCAACGGTATCTCCTTACTCATCATGATTGGCATCATCGCTACGTTCCCACAAGCGATCATTCAAGAATTCATCCACCCGGACACATCGGTGTTCTTCTTCTTGGTGGAGATTGCCTTCTTGTTGATTGTCATCGGGGCCAGCGTTGCCTTAGTGCAAGCCTTGCGTAAGGTGCCTGTTCAGATGGCGAAAATGCAGGCTGGCGGAACGCACCTCCCACAAGGCGAGGGTGCACGCAGCTACATTCCATTGAAAGTGAACTCTGCCGGTGTCATGCCGATCATCTTTGCCCAAGCAATTATGTTTGTGCCATTGTACCTGACGCAGAGCGAAACATTCCAGGACAACGCGGCATTGCAGAGCTTGTCTGATTTCAACGGATTCTGGTACAACCTGATCTTCTTCGTAATGATCGTGGTCTTTACCTACTTCTACACGGCGATTACGGTCAACCCCAACCAAATGGCGGATGACTTAAAGCGTCAAAACAGTTTTGTTCCGGGCGTAAAGCCAGGAAAGCCCACAGCGGATTTCTTGGAGCGCGTGTTGTCCAACATCACGTTGCCCGGTTCATTGATGCTGGCCTTGATTGCCATTTTGCCGGCAATCGTGTTCAGCCTCGGATTAACAAAAGCGCAAGGCTTCTCCATTTTCTTCGGCGGTACGTCGCTGTTGATCATGGTGGGGGTCATTCTGGATACCCTTCAGCAAATTGAGAGCTACTTGCTCTCTCGTCACTACGACGGTTTGATGAAGTCCGGAAAATTGCGTGGCCGTCCGCAGTCTCCTGTGGGTGGCATTGCGGGATAACCTGAAATGGGTTTCGGCCGACGCGTGCATATCAAAACGGACGAAGAGGTCGAGCTCCTTCGGGAAAGTTCTTTGCTTGTAGGGAAAACGTTAGCTGCTGTGGCCAGTCGGATTCGTCCGGGTGCCACAACACTGGAACTCGACGCGGTTGCGGAAGAATTCATCCGAGACCACGGCGCAGAACCAGGCTTCAAGGGGTATGGAGGATTTCCAAACTCCTTGTGTACCTCCGTCAATGAGGCGGTCGTGCACGGCATTCCAGATAATCGGCCTTTGGAAGAAGGGGACATCGTGTCCATCGATTGCGGGGTGTTGAAGAATGAGTTTTACGGCGACAGTGCGTACACTTTTGCGGTGGGCGAGATTGCGCCGGAAGTTCAGCAGCTGCTAGACGTCACCAAAGAATGCCTCCGGCTTGCGATCGAGCAAGCAGTGGTGGGTAAACGAATCGGAGACATCGGATTCGCTTGCCAGCAACACGCCGAACAAAACGGCTACGGAGTGGTTCGGGAATTGGTGGGTCACGGGTTGGGTCGTTCGTTGCACGAAGCACCGGAAGTCCCCAACTACGGTAGACGCGGCAACGGTCCGCGTTTGATGGACGGAATGGTTTTGGCCATCGAGCCCATGATCAACCTCGGTCGAAAGGAGGTCTTCCATTTGGAAGACGGCTGGACGATCTTGACGGCAGACCGCAAGGTGAGTGCACACTTCGAACACGACATCGTGGTGCGCAAATGCCAGGCGGACGTTCTCTCAAGTTTTGACGAAATAGAAAAAGTCTTACAACATTAAAACGATATTCTAACCAGAGTTTAAATCATATGGCGAAACAAGCGTCCATAACGCAAGACGGCACAATCCTCGAAGCATTGTCTAATGCAATGTTCCGAGTTGAATTGGAAAACGGGCACATCATCACGGCCCACATTTCAGGAAAGATGAGGATGTACTACATCAAAATCTTGCCAGGTGACCGCGTGCGGGTGGACATGTCTCCTTACGATTTGACAAAAGGTCGAATCTCGTTTCGATACAAGAAATAATTGCACTATGAAAACCCGTGCTTCCCTTAAAAAGCGTACTGCAGACTGCAAGATTGTTCGTCGGAAAGGCCGCTTGTATGTCATTAACAAGAAGAATCCTAAAATGAAGCAACGTCAGGGTTAATCCTGTCGTCTCCAACCCCATCGCCCATGGCACGTATAGCTGGTATCGATATTCCTCGCAACAAGCGAGGTGTTATTGCACTCACGTACATCTACGGAATTGGCCGTAGCCGAGCTTCTCAATTGCTCGCGGAATGTGGAGTGTCAGAAGACAAGAAAGTTCAAGACTGGACCGATGATGAAGTCGGTGCGGTCCGTAACGCCATTTCCACGGGTTTCAAAGTGGAAGGGGAGTTGCGATCGGAAGTTCAATCTCACATCAAGCGTTTGATGGACATCGGTAGTTACCGAGGTATCCGTCACCGTAACGGTTTGCCGTTGCGTGGACAGCACACCAAGAACAACTCACGCACCCGTAAGGGCAAGCGTAAGACCGTTGCGAACAAGAAGAAATAATCGCATTCATTGAGTTCCCTCGGGAACTGATCACCTAAAAATTAAGACGATGGCGAAGAACGTCAAGAAAAAGAAGAAAGTCGTTGTGGAGGCCACAGGCCAAGCCCACATACACTCATCCTTCAACAACATCATCATTTCGCTGACCAACAACAATGGCCAAGTGATTTCATGGTCAAGCGCCGGTAAGATGGGTTTCCGGGGCTCCAAGAAAAACACGCCTTACGCTGCACAGGTTGCCGCGGAAGATTGCGGTCGCGAAGCGCACGATCTCGGGTTGCGTAAAATCCGAGCATTTGTTAAAGGTCCAGGAGCGGGCCGCGAGAGCGCCATGCGCGCCTTGCACAACATGGGAATCGAAATCATCGAGATCATCGATGCTACGCCATTCCCGCACAACGGATGCCGCCCACCAAAGCGTCGTCGCGTCTAATTCTCATCGTCGAACCTAAGAACAGTAATCCGATATGGCACGTTACCGCGGACCCAAATCAAAAATCAGCCGCCGTTTTAAGGAGGCGATCTTCGGCCCAGATAAAGCGCTCGAGCGCCGCCCCTATGGCCCCGGCCAGCACGGCAATACCCGCCGCAGAAAGAAGGAATCTGAATACTCTGTACAGCTTGCTGAGAAGCAGAAGGCGAAGTACACGTACGGAATCTTAGAGAAGCAATTCTCTAACATGTTTAAGCAAGCCAACGCTCGTCCGGGCATCACCGGTGAGATTTTGCTCCAATTCTGCGAAAGCCGATTGGACAACGTGGTGTTCCGCTTGGGCATTGCGAACTCCCGTCGTGGAGCACGCCAGTTGGTCACCCACCGTCACATCATGGTGAACGGTCACGTGGTCAACATCCCTTCGTTCCGCCTGCGTCCCGGTGACGCAGTAGCTGTGCGCGAGAAGAGCAAGTCAATGACGGTCATCACCAGTGCACTCGGTGCAGCCCCCAAGCGATTGGAGTGGTTGGACTGGAACACTCAGAACATGTCCGGCACATTCATCAGTGTACCAACGCGAGAGCAAATCCCTGAGAACATGAAGGAGTCGCTCATCGTCGAATTGTACTCGAAGTAATCCAAAAACCTGAGAAACATGGCAATTCTAGATTTCCAGAAACCAGATAAAGTAATCATGTTGGACTCTACCGAGTTCAATGGCACCTTTGAATTCCGACCCCTTGAGCCAGGTTTTGGTATCACCGTAGGCAATGCTTTGCGTCGCATCTTGTTGTCTTCTTTGGAAGGCCACGCCATCACAAGCGTGAAGATCGACGGCGTTGAGCACGAATACAGCACCATCAAAGGCATCCAAGAAGACGTGACCGAGATGATCCTGAACTTGAAACAAGTTCGCTTCAAGCGTCAGATCGAAGGCACCGACGGCGAGACCGTAACCATAAAGGTGACTGGCCAGAAGGCATTCACTGCCGGTGACATCGGTCAATTCACTTCGGCTTTCCAAGTGATGAACCCTGACCACGTCATTTGCAACATGGACGAGTCGGTTTCATTGACCTTGGAACTGAACATCGGCAAAGGCCGTGGTTACGTTCAAGCTGAGGAAAACAAGCGCGAAGGTGCGGCCCTAGGCACCATCGCCATGGATTCCATCTTCACGCCCATTCGCAATGTTCAATACGAAGTTGAGAACTACCGTGTTGAGCAGCGAACCGACTACGAGAAGCTCATCTTACACCTCGAGTGCGACGGCAGTATCTCGCCGAAAGACGCCCTGCAGGAGTCGGCGAAGATTTTGATCCAGCACTTTATGCTGTTCAGCGACGAGCGCATTTCGCTCGAACTTGAAGAGCGCGTTGAGGTGGAGGAATTCGATGAAACCAGCTTGCACATGCGCCAGCTACTCAAGACCAAATTGAGCGACATGGACCTCAGCGTTCGCGCCTTGAACTGCTTGAAAGCAGCCGACATTGAGTCGTTGGGTGAATTGGTGAGCTACAACAAGAACGACCTGTTGAAATTCCGAAACTTCGGTAAGAAGTCCCTCACGGAATTAGAGGATTTGGTCGAGAACAAAAACCTCTCATTCGGAATGGATGTGAGCAAATACAAACTCGACAAAGAGTGAAGTCATGCGGCACAATAAGAATTTCAATCACCTCGGTCGCAAGACCGCCCATCGTAAGGCCATGTTATCCAACATGGCGTGCTCTTTGATTGAGTACAAGCGCATCTCTACCACGGTGGCCAAAGCGAAAGCGTTGCGCCAGTTTGTGGAGCCGCTTGTTACGCGTTCAAAGGAAGATACTACTCACAGCCGTCGTGTCGTATTCAGTGCGCTCGGCAATAAGTATGCTGTCTCTGAACTGTTCCGCTCGGTGGGCCCGAAGGTGGCTTCCCGCGATGGAGGTTATACCCGCATCATCCGCACCGGAAACCGCTTGGGTGACAACGCTGAGATGTGTATGATAGAACTCGTTGACTTCAACGACATCTATGGTTCCGAAGCGAAGAAGAAGCGTTCACGCCGTTCACGTCGTGGCGGAGCGAAGGCCGTTGCTGCACCAGCTGCTGCCGAAGCTACTGCTGAAGCCGCTGCTGAAGAGGCACCTGCTGCTGAGGCCGTTTCTGAGGAGGTACCTGCTACTGAGGCCGTTTCTGAGGAAGCACCTACTGCCGAGGCTGCCGCAGAGGAAGCCGGTGACGATACGGAAGAAGAGAAGAAGGACTAACCCCCTTTTCACCAATGATAACAAAACGGGAGGCTGTGAAGCCTCCCGTTTTGTTTATGTCTTTTCACAGCCCGGTGAACCGATTGAGGAAAAATCGAGTGGGTTCGAGGTTGAAGAGGTGAAATCGGGGGAGTACTTTTGTTCCATGGTTCAATCACGCGAGCATAAAATACCCGCTGTCCTTATTCTGGCAGACGGTACGCGCTTTGAAGGGAAATCGGCCGGCGCCATTGGAACGACGACCGGTGAGATTGCTTTTAATACCGGAATCTACGGCTACCAAGAAATCTTCACGGATCCGAGCTATTTGCGCCAAATTTTGGTGATGGCCACGGCCCACGTGGGGAACTACGGAGTGCACGACGCAGAAGTCGAGTCGGACCGGGTTCAAATCGCAGGGTTGGTGACCAAGAATTTTTCGTCCATTGCCAGCCGAGTGGGTGGCAGTGGGACTTTGCAAGACTACATGGACCGCGATGGCGTCGTGGGCATTTGCGACGTGGACACCCGTGCGCTGGTACGTCACATCCGGCAGAAGGGAGCGATGAATGCCATCATTTGCAGCGATGGCACGGATGAGGCCGAACTCAAGCGCCAATTGGCCCAGGTTCCTTCGATGGAGGGGCTCGAGCTTAGCAGCGGGGTCACCTGTTCAGAGGCTTATGTCGCCGCGCCGGATGCTGGAACGGAGAAGGGGTTAAAGGTGGCTCTGCTTGACCTGGGCGTCAAAGAGAACATCGTCCGATGCCTCAAAGAGCGCGGATGTGAAGTGCACGTTTTCCCGATGCATGCATCGGTGGAAGAAATGCTCGCCATCGAGCCTGATGGCATCATGTTGTCCAACGGCCCCGGTGATCCCGGTGCGATGCCGGAGACGGTAGAAAAGGTTAAAGCACTCGTCGAAGCTGACCGCAGCGTATTTGGCATCTGCCTTGGTCACCAGGTATTGGCGTTGAGCCAAGGGTTGAAGACGGTGAAGATGTTCAATGGCCACCGCGGGGTGAACCACCCCATTAAGAACCTCATTACTGGCAAAGCCGAGATTACATCGCAGAACCACGGGTTCGTGGTGGACCGCGATTCATTGGATGCCCACCCGGACCTCGAGCTCACGCACATCCACCTCAATGACAACACGGTTGCAGGCATCGCGTTGAAGGGACGCCCTGTCTTCTCAGTGCAGTACCATCCGGAGGCTTCAGCAGGACCGCACGACAGCCGGTACCTTTTCGACCAATTCGTGGCGAACATGGAACAAGCGGCTGTGCCTGCGTGATTCCCTATTGATTCAGTAACTTCACGGCGGTGTTACGACTAGGATTTGGAAATGACCCCAATCTGAGAGCCTGTGTGCGTATCCACTTTTCATCATTGACATGAGTTACATTGATCAAATCCAAGCCCGCCAAATCCTTGATTCGCGTGGTAATCCCACCCTCGAAGTAGACGTCGTCACGGGCGACGGTAGCATGGGCCGTGCAGCTGTACCATCCGGTGCATCGACAGGTATCCACGAAGCCGTTGAATTGCGCGATGACGGTCCTGAATGGATGGGCAAAGGCGTGACCCAAGCGGTTGACAACGTCAACGATGTGCTCGCGGACGAGCTGTTGGGCTTCGACGTGTTTGATCAGCGTGCCATCGACCAAGCCATGATTGATCTCGACGGCACAAGTAACAAAAGCAAGATTGGTGCGAACGCCATCCTCGGCGTTTCCTTGGCCGCAGCACACGCCGCAGCGGAATGCGCGGGACAGCCTTTGTACCGCTACATCGGTGGGGTGAATGCCCATACGTTACCGGTGCCCATGATGAACATCCTCAACGGCGGTTCGCACGCGGACAACAAGATTGACATCCAAGAATTCATGATCATGCCAGTAGGAGCGGAGACGTTCTCCGACGGTTTGCGCATGGGCACGGAAGTCTTCCACACGCTGAAGAAGGTGCTGAAGGAGCGCGGCCACGCGACCAACGTGGGCGATGAGGGCGGATTCGCCCCCAATCTCGGCTCCAACCAGGAAGCCATTGAGGTGGTCATTGAGGCCATTGAAAAGGCGGGCTTCCGCCCTGGTGATGACTTACTGATTGCTTTGGATGCTGCTGCATCTGAGTTCTACAATGGAGAGTCGAATCAGTACGTGTTTGAATCAACTGGCGACCGCATGACTGGTGGGGAATTAGTCGACTTCTGGAAAGGATGGACGGAGATGTACCCAATCGTGAGCATCGAGGATGGACTGGCCGAGGACGACTGGGACGCATGGAAATTGATGACCGAAGCCGTTGGCGACAAGGTGCAGTTGGTCGGTGACGATTTATTCGTGACTAATACACACCGCTTGGCGCGTGGCATCGAGAACGACATTGCCAATTCCATTTTGGTCAAAGTGAATCAGATTGGGACCCTCACGGAGACCATTGAAGCGGTCAGTTTGGCACACCGCAACGGATACACGAGCGTGATGAGCCACCGCAGTGGGGAGACGGAAGACACGACCATTGCAGATTTGGCTGTGGCCTTGAATACGGGTCAGATTAAGACTGGCTCAGCTAGCCGCTCCGACCGGGTAGCCAAATACAACCAGTTGCTCCGTATTGAGGAGGAGCTGGGAGCGGCGGCCGTGTACCGCGGCCATGCTTTCCGCGGCTGATTCAGGCGTTTACTTAACGGATTTCATAAACGGCACCGGGTCAATTTGGCCCGGTGTCTGTTGTAACAGCCCATAGATGCGGAATTCGGTACGGGCGTTGTCTTCGTGGTGGTAGAACGCGCAGGGTTCTCCTGGTAGGCATCCGTTGCGTAGTTCATCAATGCCTTTGCCTACGCTGATCAGTTGCTTTGAGGAAACGCCGGCCTTGAGCAAGAACGACTCGACTTCAATGGCCTGCAATTTTGACACGCGGTTAGTTGGTTGGTCAAAAAGGTCCCAAGCCGAGGCGTCTTCGTGTGTGCGAATTTCCAAGAAGACCTCCGGATTGAGTTTGAGGAAGTCCACCAAGTTGTAAAGGTTGACCTCGCTTTCACGGGTCAATTGGGCTTCGGCTTCCCATTCCAAGCCTGCAATTTCGAACGGCGTGCCGCCCATCCAGCGATCGGCAAAACGCTTGTTGTTCAGCGTCTTGATTTTGGCCAGTTTCACCTCCCAGATTGGTTCGGTGGCATCGGTGGTTATGAATTTACGTGTTACCAGATAGCCCGGTAGTGCGCAGACCACTTGGAATCCGCGGTTGGGTGGGAGGTCGACGGAGAGTGTTCCATCTAGGGAAGTACGGGTGTCCCACGCTGAGCCGTCTTTGAGGTCGATCCAGCGGATGGTGACGCGCGGTAGGGCTTCGCTGGTGGCGTAATCGGTGACCACTACATTGAACGCTGCGACGTCTTCGTTGTGTTCGACGCGGAAGACTTCATCGAACCCTTCGCGGTTGGAGCAGATGAAGCCGTGGGTACCATCCGGTTCGATGGCGAACGCGTAGTCGTCGGCTAGGCTATTGATGGGGAAAGCCATCCGAACGGGCGTTTTCCACACGTCGCCGTCCCGCCAGTGGCGTGCTTCAGGCTTAACCGTGGGGTCAATCTCTGTCCAAAATATATCCAGACCGCCGAGGGTGGGGTGGCCATTGGAGGCAAAATAGAGCCGGCCGTTGCTGTCGAATGCGGGGAAGACATCATCGCCCGCAGAGTTGACTTCAGGCCCGAGGTTCAGGGGTTCTTCCCAAAACGTTCCGTTGCGTTCGGATACCCAGATGTCCATACCACCTTGGGCTTCGGGTGAGGGAAGGTCGGTGGCGAAATACAGGCGGTTGCCTTCTGGTGACCACGTGGGATGCGCAAAGACATAGCCCTTCTCAACGAATGCGAAGGGACGTGCTTCGCTCCATTCGCCCGTCGCTGTGCGCGAGGCAATCAACAGTTGGTAGCCGCCGTCAATGGGGTCGCCAAACCATCCTATGCTGCTGTTGGTTTTCTTCGAAAAAGCGATGGAGCGTCCGTCGGGTGACAAGCTGATGATGCCGTCGTGGTCCGGCAAGTCGAGTGCTGTCACCTCTTTGGCCCGCATCACATGAGGGCTGCCTTGTCCCAAGTCCATGAACCACGTCGCGTTGCGGTCGAGCCGTGTGGTCTGATCGGCTTGGCCCCACTGGTAAGGTTCGCTG
>CALGDB010000184.1 GCA_937884175.1 uncultured Flavobacteriales bacterium | reverse complement strand
TTCTGGAAGATCAATACGGCGAGGGCATCGGAGATAAATTGGCCATTGGCGTCGGCCGCATCGCCTGCGAGACCGAAACGGAAGCGAACGCCATGGTGGATAAAATTGTCGCCTACATGCGCCACCCCAGCGCCGAAGTCATGGAGGGGGGCTGCGTGGGAACAGCGGACGCCGATGACGGTCGGTGGCGGAACCGCATTTGCTTTGTTTCCGATGACATGGATGGGAATGGAGGTCCAACCGAAATTGAGCACATGGTCAATTCGGATGAGCACGCCACGAAGCTGGCGGAGGAACATCCGGAGTACGACGTCACCAAAATTTACATGGACGCCTATCCGCAGGAATCGACGCCCGGAGGGGAGCGGTATCCGGACGCACAGCTCGCCATTGACCGGCAAGTTCAGGACGGTGCCCTCATTGTGAATTACATCGGTCACGGCGGCGAACGCGGCTGGTCCCACGAGCGCATCCTGAACACAACAACCATTCAGAATTGGGAAAACCTCGCGCGGATGCCCCTGTTCATGACGGCCACGTGCGAGTTGGCTCGATTCGATGATCCGGAGGTGGACTCCGCGGGTGAAATGATGGTGCGCAACCCGAATGGGGGAGCCATTGCCATGCTGACGACGACGCGGGTGGTGTTCAGCGGGTCGAACCAGCAGCTCAACCGCGCATTTTATGCCATTGCCCTTCAGGATACAGGGGCCACGCCCTTGCGCCTTGGGGACATTGTCAAAGTGACCAAAAACGACCCGCAGGTGTCCAACAGCAGCAATAAGCGCAACTTCTCGCTTTTGGGTGATCCGGCGCTGCAATTGAACTATCCGAAGCACCGCGTTCAGATTACCTCCGTCCCCGACACGTTGAGAGCACTTGATTTGGCGTCCGTCGCCGGGCACGTTGCCAATGCAGCCGGGGATACCCTGCACGATTTCAATGGTATCGTCCACGTGCAGTTGTTTGACAAGCGCTCGCAAATCACCACGTTGAACAACGACGGCGCCCCCAACCCCCACACGTTTCAAGTATTCCGAAACGTGCTTTTCCGAGGAGTTGCAAGTGTGACGGCTGGGACCTTTGCGTTTGAGTTTGTTGTTCCCCGGGACATCGACTACGGCTATGGCACAGGCCGAATCAGCGCGTACGCTGTTTCAGATTCTTCAGACGCCCACGGGTCCAATGAGGACTTTGTCGTTGGCGGGGTGGGTACGTCTTTCACGGTTGACGAAATACCACCGACGGTGCGGATTTTTCTGAACGACACCTTATTTGAGTCGGGCGGTCTGACCGATGAAAACCCTTGGTTGTTGGCCCGTGTATTTGACGAAGGTGGAATCAATGCTTCCGGCGTTGGTATTGGACATGACATCAAGGCTACCATGGATGGTCAGTCTGACGCAAGCGTCGTTCTCAATGATCACTATACCACCGATTTGAATACCTACAAGAGCGGAACAGTGCGCTACCCGTTTGAGGACCTTGAAGCAGGCATGCACACCCTGGAGCTGGTGGTTTGGGATGTACAGAACAACAAAGGAAGCGCCGAAGTAGAGTTCATTGTCGCGCCCAGTTTGGATGCGGCAATAGGGGCTGTAATGGCCTATCCGAACCCTTCGGCGACGGGGTTCAACTTTGACATTGAACACAACACCGCCTGTTCCAATGCGACGTTCGTGTTGGAAGTGTTTTCATCCTCAGGAACGCTGGTACATCGACGAGAAGCGCAATGGCTTGCAGATGGATTCCGGGACCAATCGCTCCGATGGGACATGGGCCATGACGCTTCAGGAACAGCGGTTTCCGCCGGGGTGTACATCTTCCGTTTGACCTTGATTCCAGAAACAGGAACAGCCGCGCAATATTCCGATCAATTGGTCGTTATCCGTCCGTAACCAAATGATGGGTTTTTGCGTTTACTTTGCGCTACCGTACAACAATGAAAGAGATGAAAGCTTTTGTGAGTAAAATGGCCACTGCGTTGGTACTAATGCTGGCCGTTGGTTCAGCAAGTGCCCAATTGACGCCTGGAGAAGTTTCACAGCAGGTACAACTGAATACCATAACGACTGCCGTTCCTTTTTTGATGATTGCACCTGACTCGCGCTCTGGGGCGTTGGGAGATGCCGGTGTGGCGCTTTCACCTGATGGCAACAGCTTGCATTGGAATCCAGCGAAGATGGCGTTTGTCACGGACGAAATTGAATTCAGTCTCGCCTATGCTCCGTGGTTGCGTGCGCTGGTGGACGACATGAATTTGGCTTACCTCTCTGCTGTCCGTCGCATCGACAAGCGATCGGCGTGGGGTGGAGCACTTCGTTACTTCAGCCTTGGCAACATCACTTTCACCGATGAAACGGGCACGACCATCCGCGACTTTCAACCCGCTGAATTCAGCCTGGACTTAGGGTACAGCCAGAAATTGAGTGACCGATTCAGTGGCGGCATTGCCGGACGGTTCATCAATTCGAACCTTACGGGCGGCACCAACGTGTTGGGTGCCAATTCAAAGCCGGGTCGATCTGTGGCCGTCGATGTGAGCACCTTTTACACCAACCCCAATGCCAAAATCAGCGGCAAAGACGCGGTCTTCAATTGGGGCTTGTGCATTTCAAATATCGGCGCGAAGATGAGCTATAGTGAGTCAGCTGAACGCGACTTCATTCCGACCAACTTGAAGACTGGAGCTGCGTTGAAAATTCTGGTTGACGACTACAACAGTTTGACGTTCACAGCTGACGTGAATAAGCTGCTGGTACCCACTACCCCTATTTATGACCAGGAAAGCGGTACGACCATCGTGAGCGGCTATGACCCCAATGTGGGGGTGGCAACAGGTATGATTCAAAGTTTTTATGACGCGCCGGGCGTTGTCAATTTCAACCAAGACGGTACCTACAGCGTTGAAGACGGCAGCATTTTCCGCGAAGAATTGCGGGAATTCAATATCGGTGGCGGAGTCGAATACTTGTTCAACGATGCCTTCGCATTTCGAACCGGTTTCTTCAATGAGCATTACTCCAAAGGAGCGCGTCAATTCATCACCCTTGGTGCAGGGATCAAATACACTGTCTTCACCGTGGATTTGAGCTACCTGATTTCGACGCGTCAACAGAATCCGCTGGCAAACACCCTTCGCTTTACGCTGCGGTTGCAGTTTTCTGATTTGGCTCAATCCACCGAGGTCGAAGGCTGATTCTATGGCCTTTCGGATTGGTCACGGTTACGATGTTCACCAATTGGCAGAAGGGGAATCCTTCTGGCTCGGAGGCATTGAGATCCCACACACGCATGGGGCCATGGGCCATAGCGATGCAGATGTCCTGTTGCATGTGATTTGCGACGCGTTGTTGGGTGCTCTAGCCATGCGCGACATTGGCTATCATTTCCCCGATACGGATTCGCAGTACAAAGGCATCGATTCCAAAAAACTCCTTCAGCACACCTACGATCTGGTCACCCAGGCCGGTTGGTCACTGGGCAATGTGGACTGCACAATTTGCTTACAGCGTCCGAAAATTGGGCCGCATGTGGACGCCATGCGTCAATGCATTTCAGGTCTCGTGGGTGTGGAATTGCACCAGGTCAGCATCAAGGCTACGACCACAGAAAAGCTCGGTTTTGTCGGGCGGGAAGAAGGCGTCAGTGCACACGCCGTCGTTCTGTTGGAAAAGGCTTAACGCCCCCCTTGGCTTTCAAAATGTCCCGGTTGGGCATCACCGTCAAAGTGGACTTTGATGACTGCGGTATCGCGAAGTAAATCGACTTTACCGATTTCGATGCGAATAATGGTGACCCCCGTGCGTTGTTCCAAGTCGCGGATCAACTCCTCGCGGCGTCCTTCGGCCAATAGGTCGACCCGGTCGTAGATGACGACCTTGGTGGCTAAGTGTCGAATGGCCCACAAGCGATCCAAGATGAATGTGATGATCCACACGGCGACGTTGGCAGCACCCACAGCAATCCAACCTGTGGCGGCAGGGGCCAAGGCGTTCAATACGGACAACGCAATCACAATGAATAGATAGGTCATTTCCCGAATGGGAATGGCATCCGTCCGGTAGCGGATGATGCCGAAGATGGCGAACAGACCCAGCGCGAAGGCGAGGTCAATCTCCACCGCCATGAGCAGGTTGCACAGCAGGTAGACTGCGGATGAGACTAAGATGAAAGAGAACACGTAGTCCCTGCGCTTGGAGATGACGTGGTAAATGCCAAGGACGAGCACCAGGCAAGACACTAGGTTCCCGGCAAATGGGATGAGCAGATTCAACACGTTATCCATCGCTTCAATGTAAGTTTTCTCTCATGCGCCTTAAGCGTTTCATAACGGAACGGTAGGTGCGAGGAGGCAGGTTAGGGTTCAAAAGTAACATACCAACGACATACTTGGACATTCTTATCCTTCTTCCCAACGGAGTGTACTCGAATTTGAAGCGCTCAAGTGCCTGCAGCAGGGGTGAATTGCGGTTGATGCGTTCTTGCTTGATTTCCATGATGCAGAGTTCACCCAAGCTTTCTTCCTTTTTTTTGCCTGATCGGAAGACGATGTCGGTGTCGACGGTGATTCTTTCGGCTTGGTCATTGGACACCAGCGTGAAACGATTGAAGTTGCAGGTAACTTCCGAGAGTTTCGGATCCCCATATTTATAGTGGCTGATCAAGAATTTCGATTCCTCTGGGGTCAAAGGGCGTTCGATTCCGGCTGTGGCGTCGCGTTCGATGCGGGCTTTAATGGTCCGGCCGTGCACGGTTTTTTCTTTGACTTCGAGGAAACTGCGCAGGTTGCTACCGTATTGGCGGATTCTGGCTTTGAAGCGGATGTTGCGGCCTCGGGTGTGCTCGTGCAGGGAGCTTTGGCTTGCGGTCTCGATGAACCGGTTGCGGTACTCGGTCTGCCGCGCGCCGTCCACCTCCAAGATTCGGTATTCGTCTTTGATTGCGCCTACCAATTGTGGCACCCATTCCCGATGAATCAGGTACTTCTGATCTAGTCGACTCATGAGCTCCGCTCCCTCGATTTCTGTCAGTGAAATGGGGGCCAGCGAGGTAATGGCAGTTTGCAGGTTCAAGACGGGAAAGGTACAAAAAACAGTGCTTATGCAGGCTTTTTTACTGGTTACTTCGCTGACACCTTCTTCCGATGAGGCCGTTCCGGATGGCGTTTGGTTGGGTTGAAAATTTCGTGTATCCAGTACACAACTGAGCGCCAATGTAATGGCCATCGAAATCCGGGTGTCAAATCATCGAAAAGTCGAACCTATATTTGTACTTCGAGACCTATTAAACCATGTCTACAAGCACACCTACAACCCCGGCTAAAGCCAAGGCGAAAGCGCCAAAGAAGGCCGCGAAGAAAGCCGCTTCTGTACCTCACTCAAAGGAGGTGTACCAGCGGTGGTTCCGCGACATGTACCTCATGCGCAAGTTCGAGGAGCGTTGTGGTCAGCTTTACATTCAGCAAAAATTCGGAGGATTTTGCCACTTGTACATTGGACAAGAGGCGATTCTTGCAGGCATTTCGGAGGCCATCCGCCCTACTGATCGCATGATCACGGCTTACCGCGACCATGCGCACCCTTTAGTGCTCGGCACCGACCCGAAGTTTGTGATGGCTGAATTGTACGGTCGACGCACCGGCACGAGCAAAGGCAAGGGCGGTTCCATGCACATGTTCGACAAAGAACGCAACTTGTTCGGAGGGCACGGTATTGTCGGTGGACAAATCGGTTTGGGTGCAGGCATTGCTTTCGCGGACAAGTACCGCAACGAGGACCACGTGACCCTTTGTTTCTTCGGCGATGGCGCGGCGCGCCAGGGGATTTTGCACGAGACGTTCAACATGGCGATGACCTGGAAGTTGCCGGTTATTTTCGTTGTGGAGAACAACAAATACGCGATGGGAACTTCGGTCGAGCGCACATCGAACGTGACCGACTTGGAGCAATTGGGTGCAAGCTACCGCATGACCTCAGCAACGGTGGACGGCATGAGCCCAGAGGCAGTGCACGACGCTATCAAAGAAGCTGCTGATCGCGGACGCAAGGGTGAAGGCCCTACGTTGCTCGATATCCAGACTTACCGCTACAAAGGACACTCCATGTCCGACCCGCAGAAGTACCGAACGAAGGAAGAGCTTAGTGATTACCAAGAACAGGATCCGATTGAGCACGTTCGCAAGGTTCTTATCGACCAAAGATGGAATACAGCAGAGGAACTGAAGGCTGTTGAAAAGGAAGTGAAAGCCCAGGTGGAAGAATCCATTGCCTTCGCGGAAGATAGCCCGTACCCGGAGGCCAGCGAATTGTATGAGGACGTCTACGCTACGGCCGACTATCCCTTCGTTCGCGATTGATTAAACGACGAGTAGAACACGACATACTTAGACAATGGCAGAAATTGTTCGCATGCCCAAGTTGAGCGATACCATGACAGAAGGCGTGGTAGCATCTTGGCTCAAGCAAGTAGGGGACGAGGTGGAAAGCGGTGAGATTCTCGCGGAAATCGAGACCGACAAGGCCACCATGGAATTCGAGTCGTTCTTCGACGGCGTGCTCCTACACATCGGCGTAGAACAAGGTTCTACGGCACCTGTAGACAGCCTGTTGTGCATCTTGGGTGAGAAGGGTTAAGACATTTCGGCGGTTTTGGAAGAAGCAGCCAAAGCTCCTGCGGCCGAGGCACCCGCTGAGCCCGAGATTCCAGCTCCTGCGCCGGCCCCAGCTCCAGCTCAAGTCCCCGCTCCAGCGCCCGTTACAGCCCCAGCGCCCGCTCCTGCAGCAGCCCCAGCTCCAGCTCCGGTAGCACCTTCGGCCAACGGTCGATTGAAGGCCTCGCCGTTGGCTCGGAAACTCGCGGAGGAACGCGGCTTGAACGTCTCTATGATCCCCGGTTCTGGTGAGGGCGGCCGCGTGGTAAAACGCGACGTAGAAGCTTACCAAGCCCAAGGTGCAGGTGCACCGGTTCAAGGTGTTGAGCGCTTCACAGAAGTGGGCATCAGCCAGATGCGAAAGACCATCGCTCGCCGCCTTTCTGAGAGCAAGTTCTCGGCGCCGCACTTCTACTTGACGGTAAGTGTGGATATGGGGGCAGCGATGACCACGCGCAAAGCCATCAATGACGGAGGCGAGGTGAAAATCAGCTTCAACGACATGGTTGTGAAGGCTGCAGCCTTGGCATTGAAAAAGCACCCAGTCGTCAACAGTAGCTGGTTGGGCGATCGCATCCGATTCAACGAACACGTGCACATCGGAGTGGCGGTTTCAGTCGATGAGGGACTGCTGGTCCCCGTAGTCCGACACGCCGATATGAAGCGCATGTCCCAGATCGGTGTGGAGGTGAAAGATTATGCGGGCAAAGCGCGCGACAAGAAATTACAACCCAGCGATTGGGAAGGAAACACCTTCACCATCTCCAACCTCGGGATGTTCGGTATCGACGAGTTCACGGCCATCATCAATGCACCGGATTCGTGCATTTTGGCAGTTGGTGGCATCAATGCCGTACCCGTTGTGAAGGAAGGTGCCGTGGTACCGGGGCACGTTATGAAGGTCACCTTGAGCTGTGACCACCGTTCGGTTGACGGTGCTTCAGGCGCGGCTTTCTTGCAGGACTTCAAGAATTACTTGGAAAACCCGGTTCAGATGCTGGCCAACGGCTACTGATTAAAGTGTTTTTCCTTTCTAGAAAGAGCCGGCCTTTGGTTTGGCTCTTTTCGTTAGTGGGTCTTGCATTTCAAGGTGTTCACGCCGACCTTCGAGGTGCGCGCACGGCTTCTCCTCATGAAACCTGATTTCACTGATACTCCCATCGAATTCGTTAAAGGCATTGGCCCGAAGCGTGCGGAGTGGCTGCGGTCGGAATTGGGGATTGCCTCAGCAGGAGACCTGCTGGAACACTTGCCTTTTCGCTACGAGGACCGCACGGCGTTTGCACGGGTGGATGCCCTCTCCTCCGATGCAGTGGCCGTCCAACTGCGCGGAGTGATCACCGGGATCAATCAAGTTCCGGGCAAACGCGGTTCCCGACTCGTGGCCAAATTCAAGGATGATTCCGGAACGATGGACCTCGTTTGGTTCAAAGGCGCGCGTTGGATGGCTTCTCAGATTCCGGTTCAGCAAAAAGTGGTGGTCTATGGCAAGCCCACCAAATATCAGAACCGGTGGAACATGCCGCATCCGGAAGTCGAGCTCGAGGCGCAATTCGAGCAGCGCAAAGGCGCCGGTCTGCAGCCGGTTTACCGGACTTCGGAAAAGTTGACCCAACGGGGCTTGTCTTCAGCCGGGCTCGCTAAGGCTGTTCGAACGCTGCTGGCGCATCCCCAGTTCAGCGCGGCGGAACGCCTGCCCGAAGCCATTCGGACGGAACTGAAGTTTCCATCTCGAGCCGATGCGTTCGGGCAGGTGCATGCACCGCAAAATGCTGAGGAAGCCGAGCGCGGCCGGCGCAGCTTGAAATTCGAAGAACTCCTCCTGCTGCAGATCAAGCTGCTCCAGCAGAAGCAAGCGCAAACCCAGGATGTCCCGGGCGTTCGGTTTGGCGAAGTCGGGGAGCTGTTCAACGCTTATTACAGCCAGCACATCCCTTTCGAACTTACGGGAGCACAAAAACGCGTGATGCGCGAGATCCGCGCCGACCTGAACACCGGGTGGCACATGAATCGGCTGCTGCAGGGCGATGTGGGCAGCGGTAAAACCATGGTTGCATTGTTGACGATTTTGTTGGCGTTGGACAATGGATATCAAGCGTGTGTCATGGCGCCGACGGAGATTTTGGCCAACCAGCATTACGTTTCCTTTCATGAGGCCTTGGCGGACCTGCCTGTACGCGTCGAGTTGTTGACAGGAAGCGTTAAGACCGCCCAACGAAAGCCCATCTTGGCCGGGTTGGAAGCGGGTGAGGTGCACCTCCTAATCGGGACCCATGCCCTCATCGAACCCGGCGTCCAATTCAAGCGTTTGGGGCTCGCCATCATCGATGAGCAACACCGATTTGGCGTAGCGCAGCGCAGCAAACTCTGGGCGAAGGCCAACCCAGCACCGCACGTCTTGGTGATGACCGCAACGCCCATTCCGCGGACGTTGGCCATGACCGCATACGGTGACTTAGATGTCAGCGTCATCGATGAGATGCCGCCCGGTCGCAAGCCGATCAAAACCGTGCACCGCACCGACGAGGCCCGGCTGTCGGTGTTCCAATTCATGGAAGACGAAATCAAGCGCGGGCGCCAGGTGTACGTCGTCTATCCGTTGATTGAGGAAAGCGCCACCCTGGATCACAAGGACTTGATGGATGGCTACGAGAGCCTCTCGAGGCGGTTCCCACTCCCAGATTTCCGCATTGCCATCGTCCACGGCCGAATGAAGCCCGAAGCGAAGGACATGGAGATGGAGCGTTTTGCAAACGGAACGAGCCACATCATGGTAGCAACCACCGTCATCGAAGTGGGAGTCAACGTGCCCAACGCATCGGTGATGGTCATCGAAAGTGCCGAGCGCTTCGGACTTGCTCAGCTGCATCAATTGCGAGGCCGCGTCGGCCGTGGGGCTGAGCAGAGTTACTGCATTTTAATGACCGGCAATGAGTTGTCCAAAGACGGCCGGCGAAGGCTCGAAACCATGTGCCGCACGAACGATGGGTTTGAATTGGCCGAGGTGGACATGGAATTGCGCGGACCGGGCGACTTGATGGGCACACAGCAATCCGGCGTACCGGACCTCAAAATGGCAGACCTACTGCGCGACAGGGAATTGCTCACCACCGCCCGGTACATTGGGACCCGCATTCTCGAGGAAGATCCGCACCTCGAATCGCCTCCCCACGCTATCCTCAAAGCTGCGTTGATACGTGCACAAAAAGGCCGCACGAATTGGAGCCGAATCTCCTGAACTTGGTTCCATGAATTGGCAGCGTGGGCTTACGGTTGGCGGGGTGATTGCGGCTGTGTTGGGAAGCGCGGCGTGGGTGCTTTCAAAGCGCAATGCAAAACCCCAGTACTTGGACCCGACCGACGTGGTCAGCGACGCCTTTGATCATTGGGAACAGCCAGCGGTATGGCCCAACGGGCTGGAAGTCCAAGATTCCGTGTCGTGCATGTTGACGGCGTTCACCCAACGTCCGAAAGCCGTGTCCGTGTATCATTCCACATCGGCACCCACAGCTTTACCCACCGGGTGGGTCAGCGAAGCGTGGCAGGGCGGTTGGATTCTAGGTGCCGCATTGGAGGAGTGGGAGCTTGAGCCGGGTGCCATGGCCGCACACTGGCAACCGCGATCCGGCGGACGTAACTTGCAAGTTCTGCTTGGTGATGGGACGGTGGAATCTTCGTTTGAACGGCAGGGCCGGGCAGGAGGGGCTGCAAAACTGATTACCCAAATGGGGGAGAAGCCGCCGCCGAGCGAGCCCGTGCTTCCTGAGTCGTGGGCGGCGTGGTACGAGCGGGTGGCTGCGACACCCGGCATCGATGCGGCAGCGGTTGGAGCCTATCCCACCACCGCAGCTGAGGTGCCCGACTCATTGGCGTGGTTGGTGGAGACGTCTTGGTTGACCTGCGCGGTGGACGGGGTTCGCTTACGTGCTTACGCTGGGCGTGATTCCGCGGCAGCGGTGCAAAGC
>CALGDB010000183.1 GCA_937884175.1 uncultured Flavobacteriales bacterium | reverse complement strand
CCTCACAACCCCGCCCCTGAGGCCGGCGGCACGGTTCAGTACGCCGAGTACGGCAGCGGCGTGGAGATGACGAAGTTGGAAGGCAAGGGCAATGGTACGATGGACCTCGAGTTGACGGCCACTTCCGAGCAGGACATCCTCGGCAACACCATCGCTTCGACCGTCACGTATGCAGCCGGTCATGGCCCTGTGGACGTCCGCGTGGTGGATCCGCTCCGCGTTCCCGACGCTGACTTCGAGCTCCGCGTAGCCGGTGACGACGCTGACCTTGAGGACGCAGTGGACGCCTACTGGACGCTCACCAACATCACCATGCTCAACGACGACGACCCGGACAACGACTTTAAGGCCATTCACGAATCTTCTTCGTCGATTGCGCTCCTCAACGAAGAGCTCCTCCTCGACTGGGGCATCTCCGTTACGGTTCACCAGTACGCCTACCCCAAGGACGGCAAGTTCACCGAGCCGGTGCACGCATCCATCACCTTCGACGACCCGACGCGTCCATGGCTCCTCGGTATCCCTGATGCGGAGGGCTTCAACCAGCTCAACTGGATCCGCGCCGGTAACCAAGAGGGCGCCGATGATGTGCCTTCGGAAGTCATCTTCAACGACCTCAAGACGGGCAACCCGCTCGACGAGGACGAGGTGTACGAAGGCATCTTGGGCGGCACCTGGGCGCCGTACTGTCTCGTGAGCTACACGGGCGACGTGGAATTGCCTACGGGCGAAGTCGTCAAGCTCCCGAACATCGCACCGACCATTGACGGTTTTGAGGGCGACCTCTCGCCGTTCTCTGGCATCAGCGGTTTGAACAACGTCGACGTCGTCATCACGAGCGACAAGTCCAATTGGACGCGTTGCCCGGTACTGGAGATGCAGTCGGTCGAAGAACTCGCACAGAACAGTGGCGAGAAGCTCAGCCTACGTCGTCATCCTTCAGTCGATAAGAACGGCCGCTCCGCAGGTCAGGATGGCTACAACGCCGGTGAAGCCAACCCCAACGGCAACCAACCCACCGGCATGGGCTGGTTCCCCGGCTACGCCATCGACCTCGGCACGGGCGAGCGCCTCAACATGGCGTTCGGTGAAGACTCGTGGCTCAGCGCCGACAACGGAAAAGACATGCTGTGGAACCCCTCGCCGAACATCTACGGCACAGGCGGCGGTGGCGGAGGAGCCATCTACGCCGGTGGTCAGCACTGGATCTACGTCTTCAAGAACTCGCAGTTCGAGGAAGGTACCGAGAACCGCATGCCGGCCTACGACGGCGGTAACTACCTCTGGAGTAACCTCGAGGACAATGCGTCCACAACCAACGTTCGCCGCGTCTTCCGTGCGTGCACGTGGGTAGGTTCTTCGCTCCTCAACGACGACTACGAGATGCTGTCCCCCGAAGAGGGCCTCATCCCGAACGACGTGCGCATCCGCCTCCGAGTTGCCAAGGCTTACGAGAAGTGGAGCCCCACGCAAATCGACGCCGAGGATAACTACGACGGCGCGGATAACTTCTGGAACCCGCTCTACACCTTCTCAACGAAGAACGTAGCGACGCTCACCCAGCAGGACACCGTCCTGACGAGCGTCCTCGATGTCATCAACGTCGTGCCGAACCCGTACTACGCCTTCAGCCAGTACGAGACAAGCAAACTCGACAACCGCGTCAAGATCACCAACCTGCCGGAAGTATGCACCATCCGCATCTACAACCTGCAGGGAACGCTCGTGCGCTCCTTCTCGAAGGCAGACCCACTCACCTCGCTTGATTGGGACCTCAAGAACGAACGCAACGTGCCGATCGCAGGCGGCGTTTACATCATCCACGTCGATGTCCCAGGCATCGGTGAGAAAACACTCAAGTGGTTCGGCATCATGCGCCCAACCGATTTGGATAACTTCTGATTCAGCACGCGATTGCTGAACAACGGGCGGTGGACATTGCGTTTCCACCGCCTTTTTTTTTGGTGCTTGGCAAGGGAACTTCGTACAACCAAGCAGCGTCTTATGCTTCTAATATTGAAATCCATTTTGCGTGCGGATCTGGAGTTGGACCGCCTAGCCGGTACGTTGGTTAAATCAATGGAGTAAGCCTTAATGAAAACGAAAATCCTCCTCATCGCATATTACTGGCCGCCGGGTGGAGGTATCGCCGTGCGTCGGTGGATGGGTTTGGCGAACGCATTATCCCGGCGAGGAGTGGAAGTGCACGTAATGACCATTGACCCGTCAAGTGCTGCGTATCAGCACGTGGATGAGTCCTTGTTTGATGAAATTGAGAATGGAATCATAGTGCACCGTGTGAAGGCCTTCAATCCATTCTCTGTTATCAAAAAAGTGGCGCCTTCCGCAATTCCCGGTCCTTCATTTTCGGAAAATAAATCAAGCGGGCTCTTGGGCCGGCTCTTGAAAGTGTTACGCAGTCACGTATTCATTCCCGATCCACGTAAGACATGGGTGCGTAAAGCGATTCAAAAGGGATGTGGGCTAGTGGATGAATACGGCTTTCAAACGGTCATTACCACAAGCCCTCCGCAAAGCGTTCAATTGATTGGTCAAGGTATCAAACGCGCTCGTCCCAAGATCCAATGGACGGCGGACTTTCGGGACCCTTGGACGGATATCTTTTACTATGAGCACCTTGGGCATAGTCTACTGTCCCGTCGCATTGATGCCGCTATGGAACGCAGGGTACTGCAACAGGCTGATCAGGTGCTTGCAGTGAGTTGGGGGTTCCGGGATTTGCTCGGTTCTAAAGTCGAACCGGAAGACCGAGGCAAGTTTCATGTGTTGACCAATGGGATGGACTTCGACCCCAATGAATATGAAAACGTACCACGCAGTCAAGACGGTCCCTTTCGCATCGTGCATACGGGTACCATTGCGCAGAGTTACGCACCAGAGTTGGTATTGGATTCCATCGCTGCACTGAATGCGGGTGGGGAGCATCGTCCATTTGAATTCGATTATTACGGAGGTGTTTCGGCTGATTACCAGAAGGAACTTGAAGAGCGGTACGATTTCATTCGGTTCCATGGATTTGTTGCCCAACACCAAATTGGAGCGATTCAGCGCGCCGCTGACGTTCTGTTCCTGTTGGGCCCAGATGTCGACAAAAGCACAGGGCATATTCCGGGTAAGCTTTTCGAATACATGGGGGCGTTGCGGCCCATCGCTTTCTTAGGCCGTCCCAGTGACGACGTCACGCGTATTCTCACGGAAACGCAAACTGGAGTGTGTTTACCCCGAGGGGATGTCCGCGCAATCCGCGAGGCTTTGGTCAAACTGCAAAGCACCGCCTCCAATGCGGAAAATGTGATTGCGAACCTCGAACCGTACATCCGATCCAACCAGGTTCAGCAATTACTCGACCTTTTGGATTGACCCCTCAGTCCTCCTTCGGCGTCACCACGTTATGTCCGCCGTCGCGCAGGTATTTCGTGCGCTCGAACAACGATAGGTCGGAGGCAACCATCTCGGCGCAAAGTTCTTCAAGAGTGCGCTTGGGCTCCCAGCCGAGCACGCGCTTGGCCTTGGAGGCGTCGCCTACCAACAAATCAACCTCGGCAGGTCGGAAGTAGCGTGGGTCCACTTGCACCAACGTTTGGCCGGTGCGTGTGCAAATGCCCACCTCGTCAACACCTTTGCCCTGCCAATCCAGCGTGCGGCCGACTTCGGCAAATGCCATGTTGACGAAATCCCGAATCGAAACCGTGCGGCCGGTGGCAAGGACGTAGTCGTCGGGGGTGTCTTGCTGCAGCATGCGCCACATGCCCTCCACGTAGTCTTTGGCGTGGCCCCAGTCACGCTTGGCTTCAAGGTTACCAAGGTAGAGGCAGCCATTCAAGCCGTGTTCAATCTGGGCCACGGCTCGCGTGATTTTGCGGGTGACAAAGGTCTCACCGCGCAGGGGGCTTTCGTGGTTAAAAAGGATGCCATTGGAGGCGTGCAAGCCGTAGGATTCACGGTAGTTTTTGACAATCCAAAAACCGTAGAGCTTTGCTACGCCATATGGGCTGCGGGGGTAGAAGGGGGTTGTTTCATTCTGCGGCGTCTCCTGTACCGAACCGTACAATTCCGAGGTGGAAGCTTGGTAAAAGCGGCATTGTCGTTCGATGCCTAGGATACGCATGGCTTCGAGAATTCGGAGCGTGCCGATGCCATCAGCGTTGGCAGTATACTCAGGCGTATCAAAGCTCACCTTGACATGGCTCATAGCCGCCAGGTTGTAGATCTCATCTGGCTGCACTTCTTGGATGATGCGGATGAGGTTGGTACTATCGGTCAGATCGCCGTAGTGCAACTTCAATCGCACATCCGTTTCATGCGGATCCTGGTAGAGGTGATCGATGCGGTCGGTGTTCAATAACGATGCGCGGCGTTTGACTCCATGGACTTCGTATCCTTTTTCCAACAGTAATTCTGTCAGGTACGCTCCGTCTTGCCCTGTAACCCCTGTCACCAATGCCTTTTTCATGAATGTGCTGTAGTTTTTATGAAGGTACAAACTCGAATGATGCCCTCAAGCCAAATCGAATTCTTGGTTCTCGACCAACTTCTTATACGCACCATCGCTGGCAATTAGTGTGTCATGCGTACCGATTTCGAGGATTGTTCCCTCGGAAAGGACAGCGATCTGGTCGGCATTCTTAATGGTGCTCAGGCGGTGGGCGATGATGAGGCTGCTGCGGTCTTTCATCAGGGTATCCAATGCGAGCTGCACTTCCTTTTCACTGCTGGCATCCAAGGCGCTAGTCGCCTCATCCAAAATCAAGATGTCGGGATCCCGCAGGATGGCGCGCGCGATAGCGATACGCTGGCGTTGACCGCCGGAGAGTTGCACGCCGCGCTCTCCGACGACGGTGGCGAAACCGTCGGGAAAGGATTCGACGAACTTCAGCGCGTTGGCTTGTTCAGCGGCCGAGCGGATGGCAGCATCAGAGGCGTCGGTCTTTCCGTAGGCGATGTTGCTGCGGATGTCCCCGCCGAACAGAATGACTTCCTGCGGTACGAAGGCAATGCGCTTCCGGAATCCGGTCAGGTCGTATTGATCGAGCGGTTGACCGTCTACCTTGATTACGCCGGCTGAAGGATCGTGAAACCTCTGGAGCAGGGAGGCGATGGTGGATTTGCCCGCACCTGAGGGGCCGACGAGGGCCACGCGTTTGCCCGGCTCGATGCGTAAATTTACCCCGGTCAGCACGTTCACATCGGCGCGGTTGGCGTAGTGAAAATGCACATTCTCAAAGCTGACGTCGCCGCGGAGTTGAAGTGCAGGGTAGGCTTGGTCGCGCTGCGTGACGACTTCCTCGCGGGATTCTTCCATCAATTCCATCAGACTTTCGATGGCGCCCAATCCTCGCTGCAATGCAGAAAACTGTGCCGCAATACCACCAATAGAACCGGCGACCAAGCCGGTCATGAGGAGGAAAGTGAAGAAGTGTTCGCTGGCCAGGCCGCCTTCTATCATCAATTCAGCTCCTTTAAAAATCACTAGAGTGATGGCCCCGAAAATGAACAGGATGATAAACGAGGCGAACGCACCGCGCCAGATTGCTCCGCGCATGGCAAGGGAACGGATGTCTTTGATACTATTCAGGTAACGCACGACTTCCCACGCTTCATTGGCAAAACTTTTGACGCTGATGATGCCCGTGAGCGTTTCTTGAACGATGGTGTTGGATTCAGCGACTTGGTCTTGCGTGCGTTTGGAAAGCTTGCGGATGAAGCGCCCAAACAAGATGGCCGCGATGATCATGACCGGGAGGGTCGCGAGCATCAACAGCGTGAGGGTTACCGAGAAGTAGAGCAAGGCCAAGATACCTCCGAAAATGATAATGATTTGGCGCAGCAATTCGGCCAGGGTGGTAGTGAATACGTCTTGGATGGCGGTGATATCCGCGGACACCCGGCTGTTCAAGTCGCCCACGCGCCGCGTATCGAAGAATTTCATCGGCATGCTCACAATCGCTTCGAAGGCGTCGCTCCGCATAGCCAGCATCATGTCTTCGGTCATTTTGGCAAAAAGCAGCACCCGGCCAAAACTCAACGTGGCCTGAACGGCCAGCACGATAAGGATGAGCCAGCCCACCTCAGTCAAACTGTGCATGTCAATGTTCAACATGGCCATGGTCGATTCGACGTCCGCTTCTTCGCCGGCGGAGGCCCCAACGCCTCCGAGCTGTCCCCAGAGCCGCGTGACCAGCAGCGTCAGCACGCCGCTCAAGCTGATGATCAAAACTCCAAGGGCGTATCCCCAAGCGTGCGGACGGAGGTAATGCCCCATTTTGCGCACTGCCCCCCAGTTCTTCCAATTGAACTTCCGCGCTTCTTCTCCAGTCCGTTCCATTGGGGCTAAATTACAAGCGAATTACCGGTCAAGGGGCTGAAAATTGCATCTTTCCCACCGGAAGGTTTGGACACGCGAAATCTGTGTGTATCTTTGCCCTCCCGAATTTGAGAGGAAGGTCTGTTGCTTTCCTACAACGTGATAAGCCATGAAAAGGACTTTTCAGCCTTCAGTACGCAAGCGACGAAACAAGCACGGTTTCCGCAAGCGCATGTCCTCTGCCAACGGACGTAACGTCTTGAGCTCGCGCCGGGCGAAGGGCCGCAAAAAGTTGAGTGTAAGTTCGGAGCGACGCCACAAAGGCAT
>CALGDB010000182.1 GCA_937884175.1 uncultured Flavobacteriales bacterium | reverse complement strand
TGGAGGAGAACAAGGTGTTGGTCGTCGACCTCTCAGGCATGATAACGCACTGGGACGACACACGCCAGGCGTACTTGCCCTTTTGCCCAGAATGCTTTCCCGAGCGGGAACACCTGATGTACCGCTTTGTAGATGAGGCTTTGGACGACTCGGAATTTTTGCTTTCGGATTTTACCTCCATGGTGCTTTTCGATGATGCCATTTTGCAACACGGTCAAGCCAAAAACCTCTACGAGAAATCGCCTTCCATCACAGCCCAAAATGCCATCGAGCGAGACCTGTCTTCGGCCATTGAGCGTTTTAAGGTTAAGGAGGAAATGTCCCTCGATTACGAAACCTACAAACGGCTCAAGACTAAAGTGAGCCTGGTGGGTGAAGACATCATCACCAAGGATGGTAACGCCACTGGACGGTCCATCATCGGCTTTGTCTTCAGCTTGTTCATGTTCATGCAAATCATGGTGTACGGCATGCACGTCATGCGTGGGGTCATCGAAGAAAAAGCCAACCGCATCGTGGAAGTAATCATCAGCGTTGTACGTCCCATGGAGTTGCTCGCCGGCAAAATCATCGGCATCGGCTTAGTCGGTGTGACGCAGGTCATTGCGCTGACTGTGCTGGGCTTCGTGGTGTTCCAAGCGGGCGGACGAGCACTTGAAGTGTCGGGCGTCTTGACCTCTGCATCCAATGAAGCGGTGGAGCTCGACTTTGAAACGTGGATGGCGTCCAATGACCTATTGGGCTTTGTGTTGGAAGTAAACTGGCCCTTGATGGTGGTGTGCGCGCTGGCGTATTTTGCTGCAGGCTTCTTTATGTACGCTGCACTCTTCGCAGCCATCGGTTCTGCCGTGGAGCAAGAATCAGATGCCCAGTACTTAATGTTACCGGCGATGCTCCCGCTATTTGCTGCGTACATCACGGCTGTCATGGCCATTCAGAACCCCGAAGGCCAAGTGGCGGTAATTGGTTCATTCGTTCCGCTGACCGCACCCATTTTGATGCTCATTCGCTTGCCCCTCGGGGTAGCTTGGTGGGAGCTCTTGCTCTCTTTGCTCGGTATCCTCGCGACGGCCTACGGTTTTGTCCTCGTGTCGGCGCGGATTTTCCGCACCGGAATTTTGATGCACGGCAAGAAAATCACCGTGCGGGAGTTGTCCCGCTGGGTCCGCCATGATTGAGGCCACGACCCCAACCCAACGCGCTGCAGTGATCGACTGCGGCACAAACATGTTCACGGTATTGATCGCGGAGGGGAGTTGCGACGCTTGGGAACGCAAGCACGTGCTTCGACAGCCGGTCTTCATCGGCCAGGGCGGCTTTCAAAACCGCTCCATCCGTTCCGATCGGTTTGCACGTGGGCTCGACGCGCTACAGACGTTTCACCAGGCCTTGGGCAATTACAACATCAAGGACGTGCGGGTGGTGGGAACCAGTGCTCTGCGCGGTGCCACCAACGGCACCGCATTTGCCGAAGCGGTGCGCAGTCAATTCGGCTGGGATATGGACATCATCAGCGGGGAAGAAGAGGCGGATTGGATTTTTCGCGGCGTAGCCCAGACCTTGACCGACGCCTTGGAGCGGGTGCTCATCATGGACATCGGTGGAGGCAGTGTGGAGTTTGTGGTGGCCGAGCGCGCCGACGCCGGCACGTGGCAATCCAAGGCAGCACTGAGCCTCGACGCCGGCGTGGCACGGCTGGAGGAATTTGGTAAGCCCACCGACCCGCTGGGGGGAGCAGGTGAGGAGCGCTACCGCGCGTTTTTGGACAATGTTATGGAGCCCTTGGAAGCCGTCCTGGCGGAACATCGGCCTACTACGCTGGTAGGAAGCAGCGGATCGTTCGATACGTTTGCCGAAGCCGTCAATGATTCACATGCGGACGTCCCGTATTTGCAACGGCGGGACCTCGAACCCATCGACTGCCAAGCTTTACAGCGGTTGCACCGAAGGCTGTTGACGGAACCGCACGAACAGCGCTTGAAAATTCCCGGCATGGCTCCGGCTCGGGCCAAGATGATTCCCTTGTCCAGCATGCTCCTCATGCACGTGCTGGGAAAAATGACCCCCACGGCGACCGTCCACCGATCGCCATTTGCCATGCGCGAAGGCTTGATGGAGGCAGTTTGGCAACATCTTTGCACCGGTTCAAGCGATCAAACGAATTGACCATGAAGAAGTCCCCCAAAATTCTCATCATCGATGATGAAGCGCCCATTCGAGCGAGCTTGAAGGAAATCCTCGAGTATGAGAATTACCAGGTCATGGAAGCGGAGGACGGTGCGGAAGGCCTTAAGCTGGCGACCAAGTTTGCCTTTGATGTGGTCTTTTGTGACATCAAAATGCCCAAAATGGACGGGTTGGAAGTTCTCGATGCCCTCGTGGAAAAGGGAATCGATGGCCGCGTCATCATGATCAGCGGCCACGGCACCGTGGAGACAGCGGTGCAAGCCATCAAGGTGGGCGCCTTCGACTTCATCCAAAAGCCGCTGGACCTCAACCGCATTCTCTTGACCGTGCGCCACGCCCTCGATCAGGGCCAGCTTGAGCAAGAAACCGAGCGGCTGACGCGCAAAATCCAAACCGAACGCTCCACGGCCATCGTCGGCGATTCGCCGGCCATCCGCGAGATTGTCGAGCTGATTTGCACCGTCGCCCCTTCCGATGCGCGGGTGCTCATCACCGGCGCCAATGGCACGGGCAAAGAGCTCGTCGCGCGCCAACTTCACGAATTGAGTGCCCGCCACAACGCACCCTTCATCGAAGTGAACTGTGCGGCCATTCCTTCCGAATTGATCGAAAGCGAGTTGTTCGGCCACGAGAAAGGCGCCTTCACCAGTGCTGTCAAACAGCGGAAGGGCAAGTTCGAACAGGCCCAAGGCGGCACCCTGTTCCTCGATGAGATCGGGGATATGAGCGCTTCGGCCCAAGCCAAAGTGCTCCGCGCGTTGCAAGAAAACCGCATATCACGGGTCGGCGGGGAAAAGGAAATCGAAGTGGATGTGCGTGTGGTAGCTGCGACGAACAAGGATTTGCGTGCGGAGATCGCCGAGGGGAATTTCCGGGAGGACCTGTACCACCGGTTGGCAGTGATTCCGGTGCATGTACCGGCCTTGAACGACCGCCGCGATGACGTGCCGTTGCTTGTCACGCATTTTCTCAAAATCATCTGCGAACAGCACGGAAAGGTGCTGCTTGATGTCAAGGACGACGCCATGGCGTCGCTGCAATCGGCCAACTGGACGGGCAACATCCGTGAGCTGCGGAACGTGGTTGAACGATTGGTCATCCTCACGCCGAAAGGCGGGGCGATTGACGGTGCCCTCGTACAGCGGTTTGGCGGGCTCTCAGCCTGAGAAAATTAACCGTGTAGCGTTGATTTCATAACGTAATTCGCTCATGTTTTGTGGATTGAAAGGCAACCTTTGTACTAAGGACACGTCTTTTTAGTGAACACAACAGCAATACCATGAATACCCTAACCCTCTTTGGCATGGAATTTAACGGCGCCACTGCAATGGCGACGATGTTTTTGACCCTGATTGCACTCGGTGCGAATTGCAAGCTTTTCATGAAATGCGAGCAACCGATTTGGGCGGCTTTGGTGCCCGGCTACAACGTTGTCATTGCGATGCGCATTTTGGGCCGTCCTGATGCCCACGCGTTGTTGTTCTTGGTGCCCGTATTCAATGTGTATTTCTTCTTCAAAACAGTCATCGAATTGGCCCAAGCTTTTGGAAAGCGCACCATGACGGATTTTGTGTTGGCTTCAGTTTTCAATGTTTTCTACGTTTTGAACTTGAGCTTGGCTTGGCAGGAAGAATACGAAGGCCCGGTTTACGGCAAAGCCGCTCGCCAGTCCTCTGGGTTGCAAACGGCCTGAGGCCCTTAATAATATCAACAAAAAAGCACCGTCCAGCGGTGCTTTTTTGTTTCCGAACAGTTGGTTGATCAGAGGAGGCCTTTGGCTTCTTCGAAAGCTGCCCCAAGGCCATCCGGATTCTTTCCACCCGCCGTAGCGAAGAAGGGCTGGCCGCCGCCGCCGCCTTGGATGTGCTTGGCAAGGTTTTGGACGATGTTACCCGCATGCAAGTCCTTGCCGCTGATCAGGTCGTCGCTGATGGCGACCGTGAGCGTCACCTTGCCGCTGACCTGCGAACCGAACACGCCAAAAAATGGTGCTTTCTCGTTTTTGAGTTGAAACGCGATGTCCTTGATGGCACCAGCATCCAGCGGCATTTCTCCGATGAAGGTGTTGATGCCGTTCACAACGTCGAGGTTGCTCGCGAGGTCCGATTTGGCTGCTGCGGCTTCCTTTTGCTTCACCGCATCCAATTCCTTTTGGAGGATTGTATGCTTGGTGAGGAGGTCTTCGACGGCCTTCTCGATGTTGGCAGGTGCCTTGAGCAAGGACTTGATGGCTTGCAGTGCGGTGCGCTCTGAATTCATGGCCTGAAGGGCCGCCGAACCCGTGATGGCCTCGATGCGGCGGATGCCCGATGCAACGGCCGTCTCTTGCGTGATGCGGAACGAGCCCAGTGCGCCTGTAGCTGGTGCGTGGGTGCCACCACAGAGTTCTTTGGACGAATCGAATTCGATCATGCGCACCTCGTCGCCGTATTTCTCTCCAAAGAGCATCATGGCACCGCTCGCTTTGGCTTCTTCCATGCTGATCGCGCGGTGCTCCACAAGCGGGTGGTTGGCGAGGATTTTGGCATTGACCTTAGCCTCCACCTCGGTGAGTTCTTCGTCCGTGACCTTCGAGAAGTGGGAAAAATCAAAACGCAAGGACTCGGCCTTGACTAGGGATCCCTTCTGTTCTACGTGGGTACCCAACACTTCGCGCAAGGCTTCGTGCACGAGGTGGGTCGCCGTGTGGTTGCGCTGGGTGTCGTCGCGACGGGAAGCTTTGACGTGCGCCACAAACGTGGCGTTGACATCAGCGGGCAGTTCGTTGACGAAATGAACGATGAGGTTGTTTTCTTTCTTGGTGTCGAAGACGGCAACGCTTCCGCCGGGCGCGGTGAGGGTTCCTGCGTCTCCGACCTGACCACCGCCTTCGGGGTAGAAGGGCGTGGTGTCGAGGACGACCTGGTAGAACTGCTTGTTCTTGGCTTTCACCTCGCGGTAGCGTAGGATGCGGCATTCCGCTTCGCGCGCATCGTAGCCCACGAAGGTGGTTTCGCTGTCATCGTTCACCTGCACCCAATCGTCGGTGCTGAGTTTGCCCGCGGCTCGGCTCCGGGCCTTGGTGGCTTCCATGGCTGTTTCGAATCCGGCCTCGTCAACCTCCACACCTTGCTCACTAGCCATCAAGGCCGTCAAATCCACCGGGAAACCAAAGGTGTCGTACAATTCAAATACGACGTCGCCGGGGAGAACCTTGGTGCTTTTGAATTCGTCCAAACGCGCCTCGAGGCGTTCAATGCCCTTTGCGAGGGTGCGCAAGAATGATTCTTCCTCCTCCAGGATGACACGTTCGATGAGCTGCTGTTGGGCGTTCAGTTCGGGGAATGCATCGCCCATTTGACCGGCGAGGGTCGGAACGAGGGCGTGCATGAAGGGTGCGTTCAAGTCCAAGAAGGAGTAGCCGTACCGGATGGCGCGGCGGAGGATGCGGCGAATGACATAACCCGCGCCGGTGTTGGAGGGGAGCTGGCCGTCCGCGATGCTGAAGGCCACCGCACGGATGTGGTCGGAAATGACGCGGAAGGCCACGTCGGGTTTGTCGTCGGTTCGGCCGTAGGTCTTGCCGCTGAGTGCGGCGACGCGGTCGAGCAACGGTTGGAACACGTCTGTGTCGTAGTTGGATTGTTTGCCCTGCATGGCCATCGCCAGGCGCTCGAAGCCCATCCCCGTGTCGATGTGCTTGTTCGGCAGGGGCACCAGTGAGCCATCGGCCATGCGGTTGAATTGCATGAAGACAAGGTTCCAGATTTCGACCACTTGCGGGTGGTCGGCGTTGACCAGGGAGGCGCCCGATGTGGTGGCCCGGTCGGCGTCGCCGCGGAGGTCGATGTGGATTTCCGAGCACGGTCCGCAGGGCCCGGTTTCGCCCATTTCCCAGAAGTTGTCCTTCTTCGAGGCGAGCAGGATGCGGTCTTCGGGTACCCATTTGGCCCAAATGCCCTTGGCCTCCTCGTCCGCTTCCAAGCCGTCTCCGGCGTCCCCTTCAAACACGGTCACGTACAAGCGATCCTTGTCCAAGCCGTATACCTCGGTGAGCAATTCCCACGCCCAATCGATGGCCTCTTGCTTGAAGTAATCGCCAAACGACCAGTTGCCGAGCATCTCGAACATGGTGTGGTGGTAGGTGTCCACACCGACCTCTTCCAAGTCATTGTGCTTGCCACTGACGCGCAGGCATTTTTGGGTGTCGGCGATGCGCGGATGCACCACCGGGCTGTTGCCCAAAAAGAGGTCTTTGAACGGATTCATCCCCGCGTTGTTAAACATCAGCGTCGGATCGTCTTTGATGACCATGGGAGCCGATGGAACAATTTCGTGGCCTTTCGAGGCGAAGAATTCGAGGAAGCGCTCGCGAATGAGTTTTGATTCCATTGTCAGGGGGATGTAGCCCGATTATTGAGGTTATACACCGCAAAAATCTACAAAAGGCCCGCCTAAACCCGCGGGCGTGAAAAATAAGTTTGCACATTTGCATGGTAATGGCGAAGCGCTTTCACAAAATCCGGTACAACGAGCAAACCCTCCGCATGGAGCAGGTTCCGTACGACCTGAAAGATTATATGCTTCTTGCCGTTAAGCGCATCTGGATGCTGACGTTGATCTCATTCGGCAGCATCTTCATTTTCGACACATACTTCGAAAGCCCAACGGACCGAACTCAGCGCCGGGAGATTGCGTTCCTAGAAGACCGATTGGGCAAAATGGACGAGGACATGCAGGACATGGCCATCATCCTCGGTGACATCTCGGACCGAGACGACGCCATCTACCGGTCCATTTTCGGGGTGGAGTCGTACCCGAGCCACCTGCGCAACCCGGGCGTCGGCGGCATCGACCGAACCCGGGCGCTGCGTGGCTACGATCACAGCCAAGCCGTCATCTCGTCGGAAGAGCGGTTGGCGGAATTGCAGCGCAAACTGGTCGCCCAGAGCCGATCGTTTGAAGAGGTCTTGGATTTGGCCAAGAACCAAACCGAATTGCTCAAGTCCATCCCCGCCATTCAACCGGTGCGCAACGAGGAATTGAAGCGCATGGCGAGCGGATACGGTTACCGCATTCACCCGATTTACAAAGTGCGAAAGATGCACTACGGTATGGACTTCTCAGCGCCCACGGGCACTGAGATTTTTGCCACTGGGGATGGTGAAGTCATTCTCGCCAAGCGCACCTGGAATGGCTTTGGTCGCCACGTCATCATTCGCCACGGCTTCGGCTACGAAACCCTGTACGCGCACATGAGCAAAGTGCTGGTGCGCAAGGGCCAAAAGGTGAAGCGCGGTGAAGTCATCGGCCTCGTCGGATCGACGGGCACGTCGGTGGCGCCTCACCTGCACTACGAAGTGCACAAAGACGGTCGGAAGGTCAACCCGGCGCAGTACTACTTCAACGACTTGACTCCGGAGCAATACGAGGAGATGCTCGAGCAGTCGGCCAGCAGCAACCAGTCGTTTGACTGAAATCGCGTTTCCTGCATCGTGTAGTTGGTTCATTTTGAACCCGTTGATAATTATGGTACATTCGTTCAAACGGTAAATGCAACACCCATGCCCCTGAACAAACCCATCGAAAAACGCTACTTCACCATCACCGAGGTGGCCAATGAGTTGGGGTTGAACGCATCGCAGCTGCGCTACTGGGAAAAGGAGTTTACACCGTTGAATCCCCGTACGAATGCGCGCGGGAAACGATTTTACACGGCGGCGGACAAGGAATTGATCCAGCAAATCGCCTGGCTGGTCAAGGACCAAGGGTACACGATTGACGGTGCACGCAAGGCGCTCAAAAAGCGCAAAGAAGTGGCGGAAGCCATGGCTGCAGACGCCGCGCCGGCCGCGGAACAGCCGGTGAACAAGGAGCAGCTGTTGGAGCGTCTGTACAGTGCCAAGGCCAAACTGGAGGCACTCAGCGAACAGCTCGGCGACTCTTGATGGCTTAAGCCGACGACCCCCAGCGGCTCCCCGAGACCAAGTAATTTTTCACGTAATCGTCGATGGCGGATTCCAAGGAGTGGAATTCACGGTGGTAACCGATGCTGCGTAACTTGGACATGTCGGCCTCGGTGAAGTACTGGTACGTATCCCGGATGTCTTCAGGCGTGTCAATGAAGCTGATGTTCGGTTCCTTTCCCATGGCGTGGAACGTCGCCGTGGCCAAATCGAGGAAGGTCCGAGCCTTTCCGGTGCCGAGGTTGTACAACCCGTTCGAAGACGATTGGCGGTGGTGCATGAGGAAATAGCACACCTCAACCACGTCCTTGACATATACGAAATCGCGGGTCTGGCCGCCGTCGGTGTAATCGGATCGATGCGACCGGAACAACTTCATGGCGTCTGTCGCCTTCACTTGATTGAAGGTGTGGAAGACCACACTTGCCATGCGGCCTTTGTGGTATTCGTTGGGCCCGAAGACATTGAAAAACTTCAACCCCGCCCAGAAGTAGGGCGCGTGGCCTTCTGCGGCTTGGTTCAATGCCCAGCGATCGAAGTCGTTCTTGGATTCGCCGTAGCGATTCAATGGGGTAAGGGCTTCTACGATGCTGTGGTCATCTGTGTACCCCTGCTCGCCGCCGCCGTACGTGGCTGCGGAAGAAGCATAGACCAAGGGCAACCCGTATTCGACGCAGGCGTTCCAAATGCGTTGGCTGTACGAGACGTTCAAATCGTCAAATATTGAGCGGTCTTGTTCTGTCGTATCCGTACGCGCCCCCAAGTGGAAGATGAATTGGACTTGGTTTTCGTTGACCTCCAGCCAATCGAAAAACGCCAATCGATCGACGCGTTCCGTGCATTTCAACTCCGCGTGATTCGGTGCCTTATCGACGCGGCTGAAGTCGTCCACCAACACCAAATCAAAAAATCGCGCCTCGTTCAACCGCGCGGCCAATGCGCTTCCGATGAACCCTGCAGAACCTGTGATGACGATCATGCGCCAAAGGTAAGAAAGGTACATGGCGTATCTTTACAGCCGAGTTAGATGAAACAAGTCACCATCACCCGCCGAGCTCGCTTCAATGCTGCGCACCGCCTTTGGAACGATGCCTGGGATGCCGAGAAGAATTTCGAGGTGTTCGGCAAGTGCGCCAATCCCAACTGGCACGGGCACAATTACGAGGTGTTCGTCACCGTGCGCGGTGAGATCGACGAAGCCACGGGCTACTTCATCAACTTCTCAGATTTGAAGGCCATCATCAAGGACAAGGTGGAGGAGCCGCTGGACCACAAGAACCTCAATTTGGATGTTCCGTGGATGCAGGGAAAACAAACCTCCGTCGAGAATTTGGTCATCGCAATCTGGGAACAACTTGAACCAATCATCAAGGAGAACGGTTGTACTCTCGAACGTGTCCGCCTCTACGAAACGGAGAACAACTATGCGGACTACTACGGAGCCTCATAATGGAATACGACGCAGAGTACCGCCCCACCGCAGCGGATATTGAACAGTTCCCCGACCTGCAAAACGGTCCTTCCTCGCTCATCCAGGGCGCGGCCGTTGAGATTCAGCAAGTCGGTATCCACAACTTCCGGTTGCCCCTCAAGTACCAGACCCGCGACAACGGATCGATCGTGCTCGAGACCAAGGTGACGGGCACGGTGTCGTTGGAGGCGCACAAAAAGGGCATCAACATGTCGCGCATCATGCGCTCGTTCTACGACTTCAAGGATGACGCCTTCACCATGGACAAACTCGAAACCGTGCTGAACACCTACCAGGAGCGTCTGGATGCGTTCGATTCAAAGGTGGCGCTCAAGTTTTCCTACCCCATCATGAAGCCGTCGTTGCGCTCAGCGAATGAAGGCTACCAGTACTACAACGTGACGCTGGAGGGCGATTTGGACAAAACAGGTACCCTGAAGAAAATCATCCACTTCGATTTCGTGTACTCCTCTGCGTGTCCATGTTCTTACGAACTGTCGGAGCACGCGCGGAACCACCGAGGTAAGTCCGCTGTGCCGCATTCCCAGCGTTCGGTGGCGCGCATCTCGGTGGAAGTCGATGACATCGTTTGGATCGAAGATTTGCAGGAAATCTGCGAGGCTGCCTTGAAGACCGAGACCC
>CALGDB010000181.1 GCA_937884175.1 uncultured Flavobacteriales bacterium | reverse complement strand
TTCGGGCGGGTCTTCAGGTGGTGGGTTGCGGCCCGGTCGCGGCCAAATGGATGCGTGGAAGTCGCTGTACGAAAAGGCATGGCAACCCGAGGGCGAAGCTGGGCCGGTGGCGCACGAAGCGCATGCCATGAAATCTTCGGCTTCTGGTATAGTCGGCGCTCAACTCGAGGCAGGCGATGAGGTCGTTGTGAAGCAGCGGCCGCTGTTTCAACTGCAGAATAAGTACATCGTGACCGCCACCAAATCGGGTTTGCTCGTCATCGACCAGCACCGCGCTCACCAGCGCATCTTGTACGAGGAGTTGGTGCGCCAATTGGAGCCGAAAGGCGCTCCGGCAGCTACGCAGCAATTGCTTTTCCCTGCAACCATTGACCTCAATGCCGCGGATCAGTTGTTCGTTTTGCAATCGGCCGACTGGCTGGCCAAGTTTGGCTTGCTCGTGGCGGAACACGATGATGGTGTGGAAGTCCAAGGCATGCCCATGGAGGCGGATACCACACCGGAATTGCTAATCAAGGCCATCCTCGAGGAACGTGCAGCGGAAGTAGCAGGAGTGAGCCGGGAGGAGCGGGTCGCTGCGCGTCTTGCGGCCTCCATGGCCGTTCGGGTGGGCAAGGCCCTCAAGCCCGAGGAAATGGTGGACTTGGTCGACCGGCTGTTTGGCTGCTCGACGCCAGCCCTCGACCCTTTCGGTCGCACGGTCATTGTTAATTTTGAATCTAACGAACTCGAGCAACGATTCCGCTGATGCTGAACAACGCCCCACCGGTGGTCAAAAATTTGATCATCATCAACGTACTTTTTTACCTCGGGACGATGGCACTGGGCGAATACCAGATGCTCCACTACTTCGCGGGAACGTATCCGGGCTCACCGAATTTTTACCCGTGGCAGGTCATCACGCACATGTTCATGCACGGCGGCCTTGGGCACATTTTCTTCAACATGTTCGCTTTGTATATGTTTGGTGGGCAACTCGAGCGGCTGTGGGGACCCCAGCGGTTTTTGAATTATTACATCATCTGCGGCCTGGGTGGCTTTTTCTTGCACGAGCTGTTCGTGGGGCTTGAGCTGAACAACTTATACGGGACCTTCTTCCCTGCATTTGACCAGCCCCCGGGTGTTTCGAATCAGTTGTGGACGATGCAACTGGATGCGGAATTTGGTCGGGTGGTTGGTGCATCTGGTGCGGTTTTCGGAATCTTATTGGCCTTCGGGATGTTGTTTCCGAATACGCGGCTGATGCTCCTATTTCCGCCCATTCCCATCAAGGCCAAGTACTTTGTCATTGGCTACGGTATTTTGGAATTGAGCCTAGCTCTGGACAATGCGTCTGGCGACAATGTGGCCCATTTCGCCCACCTGGGCGGTATGCTGTTTGGCTACATGTTGCTCAAGCGGTGGCAAAAAGAACGCGGCACATTTTATTGATTGCAGAAGACGATGTGGGATGACTTGAAACGCCAATGGGAAGCCGGGAGTATGTTGACCCGGTTGATCTTTGCCAATGTAGGCGTGTTCACCGTGATCATGACGCTCCGCTTGCTTACCACGTTCGGCGTGCTGGACATCGGATGGCTGAATGGTGTATTCGGTTTGGCTGCTTCTTGGAAGGCCGACGTGTTGCTGTGCCGACCGTGGTCCGTCATCACGCACATGTTCGTGCACGTGGACATATGGCACATGGTCATCAACATGGCGTGGCTTTTCTGGATGGGCCGCATGTTCATGGTCCAATTCGGCGCACGGCGCTTGTTGAGCACCTATATGGTGGGCGGATTCGCGGGATTTGTGCTTTACGCGGCGGCTTCCAACTTGGCTCCGGCATTCCAGCAGAGTACTTTCGCTTATGGCGCGAGTGCAGCGACCATGGCCATCATGGCTGCGACGGCCACCGCTAATCCCAACACTAATGTGCGCCTGTTTTTGCTCGGTGCGGTGCCGCTGAAGTACCTAGCCATCGGCTGGGTACTGCTCGATTATTTCGCCCTAGGCAACGGAGCCAATGCCGGCGGTAACCTCGCGCACCTGGGCGGTGCGGCATTTGGCTACCTCATGATCAAGCAATCGCAAGGCGGTCGGGACTGGGTGGGGTGGTTTGAGCGCTTGATCGATGCCGTCATGGGCTTCATCCAAAGCGGGAGCATCCCAACGCCTCGAAAGAAAATGCGGTTCCGGAAAGTCAAAAACAACCGCTCCACGCGGGTCAAGAGCGATGAGGATTTCAACCGCGAGAAGCGCGAGCGTTCTGAGCGTATGGACGCCATTCTGGACAAAGTGTCCAAGCGCGGGTACGAGAACCTGACAGCTGAAGAAAAAGACTTCCTCTTCCGGCAATCCAACCGATGACTACGAAACGTTCCACCTTTCGACCATTGTGGTGGCTCTTGTTTTTGATTCCGGGTGGAATGGGGGTGATTCTCGCTGAACTGGCGGTGCGGATTCCTCCGGTGGACTTGCCGGTGCTGGCGCTATTTGGGATGGCCTACCCGCTGGCGTCGGGCGCACTCATCATTGGCGCACTTGGCGCACTGCGGTCGCGCCGCTGGAAGGCGGGCCTGGCCGGTGCACTCCTCCTCGCCTTAAGCTGGCCCCATGCCACAGCGACTTGGGGCAGTTTCGGTAGCCCGAACGATGCTGAGGTGCAGCAACTCAAGGTGGTGACATGGAACGTGCGCCAATTCAATCGGTACGGATGGATTGAGCAACCGGGCGTTCGGGATTCGATTTTGAGCTACCTCGCGGCCCAGGAAGCGGATGTAATCTGCCTGCAGGAGTGCTTCTTGGAAGACCGGCTCCAGCCGTGGATGTCAGCTGACCGGCTGCAGCAAGCTACGGGACTCATCCATTGGCAGGAAGAATTCAGGTTGGGGCGTGGAGAGGACAAACTGTTCGGTTTGGCGGTGCTTTCGCGGTACCCGATACTGGCCAAATCGGCCATCCGATTTGACAACGACAAAAACAACAGCGGCATGTACGTGGACCTCCTCGTTGGTAACGATACTGTGCGCGTGTACAACATGCACCTGAGCAGCATCGGCTTTGAAAAAGAGGATTACGAGGATGCGCGGAATGTGCAGGACGAAGCCGCGCGGTTGCGTCTGTACAATCGGTTGGCCGCCGCGTGGCAAAAGCGAACGGACCAAGCCGAGCAGGTTGCGGCCTCCATAGCACAAAGTCCGCACCCCGTGATCGCGCTGGGGGACTTCAACGACACGCCGGTGTCTTACGCGGCGCACCGGTTCAGTACCCACCTTCAGGATGCGTACCGTTCGGCAGCGACACTCCAGGGGCCTTTTCTGGGCGCTACGTACATCGGTGATTTGCCGTTTTTGCGCATCGATCAGGTGTGGGCCAGTCTGGAGCTGGACGTGGTGGACTACCAAACGGGCCGCATTGAACTATCCGACCACCGCCCGGTCTGCGTGGCATTTCAGTGGGGGAATGATTAAGCGAGGCGTTCGTTGTCGGCGTCGCGTTTCCGCAGGGCTTCAATGCCGGTGATGTGCATCGCGATTAGCAAGAAACCGTACACCAAGTCATCGGCGGGCATCGTGAAGATTCGCCAGCCTGTGTTGTGCCCCGGGTGGTACCAGACGATTTGGTCCGTGATGGAAGCAGCGTCGTTGTGGATGAAGGGCTTTTCCCAAAACGACAGGCCGGTAAGGACGCCATTGGAAATCACAAACGGTACCAACAAAACGAAGAAGGCCAACCACAAATCCGCCATGAATGGCTTGGCGTTGCGCTGTGCCCAAACCAGCCAAGCTAGAGTGAATAGCGACGTCAAGGAAATGTAATTCCGTGGGAAAAACACCACAACCAAAGCCGCACAAAACAAAATGGCAGAAATGGTCAAAGTGGTCTCGGCGTGCTTGAGCGGATTCCGTTTCACGTAATGCTGCAGGGTGAAATAGGTGAATACGCTGCAGTAGGGAATACAGACGAAGAAGAGTAGCTCTTCAAAGGGCAGCCCCAATATGGACGGGCCGAGCAAGTAGTCGGAGTTGAATGCCCAAATTCCCATTTTGGTGAAAATGGCGTCCCACACAATGAAGAAAGCTGCAACGGAGAGGTTGACTCGGAAGAAGTACTTCCAATGCTTGTAAAACTGGACGTTTTTGTCAAAGCTCAACAGCAGCGGCAAGGCCAGACAGCCCAGGTTCACCGCGAGATACAAACCGTTGAATTCGTACCACATTACCCCAAGCTTGATTGGCGTTTGGCGTGCATAGCTTTGCGTGCATCAGCGAAGTATTTCCATGGCACCCAGAGCATGCCAAAGCATTCTCCATCCTCCTTGCTGAGGTGTTTGTGGTGCACCTTGTGGGCCTTGCGGATGGCCATCAAATAAACATTTTCTGTGCGCGTGAAAATCTTGAATCGCTGGTGAATGAAGATGTCATGGACTAGGAAATACGCCAAGCCATAGGCGGCAATGCCTGTACCGATCCAGACGCGGAAGTCGCCTCCGGCCATGGACCCGGTGATGAAGCACCAGGCGCTGGGCACCGCGAAAATCAAGAAGAACGCGTCGTTTTTTTCGAAGAATCCAGGTTCATGGACGTGGTGGTCTTCGTGGAAATACCACATTAACCCGTGCATGAGGTATTTGTGTGCGACCCAAGCCACACCTTCCATTGTGACGAAGGTAGCGAGCACAATCAAAGCTGGCGTGAGGTAGATCAACGTGTCCATGGAAACCAATTCAAAAAAACGAAGAAGAATACAAAAATGGCAACAAGCAAACCGGTTCCGATGTTTTCTCGCCGCTGCCGGGGGAGAAGGTAAAACACAAAGCTGATTCCCCACCACGATGCGTAATTGAACCATGGCACGTGAACGCCTTCCCACGCCCACCAGCCGGCTTGGATGGCCACAGGTTCAATGAGGCCGTCAAAGGCCGTCATCAAGGTCGCCGCGATAAGTGCTCGCACCAGCTTGCCCCGGCCAGTTTCGGCCCCCCACTGCAAGCGGTTCATAAGCCGGTCCGTCCACCATCCACATCCCATTAGGGAAATCCACCAGAGTACCCCGAGGATCAATGGTACGCCAGCCACCATGGGCCCCAATGCTCTTCCGTAGCTGTAGTTACCAAAGAGGTAGCCGGTCTGCACCCCGATGATTTCGACTGCGATTCCACCGGCAAACGCGGCAATCCATGTCCAATGCCGTTCTTCCAAATCTGCCCAAAAGGCGAGCACCCCGTTGACGAGGAGATTGACCGCGGTGAAATCGAGGAAGTACTGTCCGTACCCCGCAAGGATGCCCGTCACACCTATGGTGTGCAGCAACACCATGATCCGTGGGATCCAGTACCGTTCAAAACTTGCTGTGTTCATGGCCGCTGTTCGATGAGGTCAGAGGTGATGCGGGCGCTGAGCAAACACAAGGGAATACCGCCGCCCGGGTGCACACTTCCGCCACAAAAGTACAATCCTTCCAGTTGGGTGGAACGGTTGCGGTGGCGGAGAAAAGCCGAAAGCGGGCTGTTGGAACTGGCGCCATACAATGCGCCGAGGTGGGAACTAGTTCGCGATTCGATGGTCGCCGGCGTAAAGTGCCGTTCAGTTTCGATGAGCGGCTCGACGTCGACGCCCAGGGTGCGTTCAATCTTGCGCAGAACCGCCGCCCGAATCTGCGGCAAGTGCGTCTCCACGCCGACGGGATCTGCACCAACATTGACCATTACAAACCAATTTTCGCCACCCTGCCGCGCGTCATCGGGCTTGAGTTTGGAGCTGATGTTGATGTACACCGTCGGGTCGTCACCCGGATGGCCTTCCCGCTGAATGGTATCGAATTCGGTTCGGTAGTCCTTGCTGAATAGAATGTTGTGCAGGTGCAAGTCCGGCTGCTCGGTACGAACGCCCCAATAGAAGATGACACCGCTTGTCGACCGTTCTTGTCGGAGGATGTTTTCCGGTGCTTTCAGATCTGGCAGGAGGGTGCGGAACGTCGGCCAGATGTCCGCGTTGGAAATAACGGTGTCCGCTGCAAACGTGTGCGTGTGGCCATCGGCATCTTCACACCGCACGCCTGTGACTCCCGCGCCATCGTGTTCGATGCGCTGGGCGCGGTGGCCGAACCGGTAGTCCACACCGAGCGCTACGCCGAGCGCGTGAAAATGCTGGGTGATGCCAACCATGCCGCGGTCCGGAAAAAAGGTGCCCTGGCTGTGCTCCAAATGCGGTATAACGTGCATCATGGCCGGCGCGCGGTACGGGTCGGAGCCGTTGTAGGTGGCGTAGCGATCAAACATCTGCACTAGATGTGGCTCTCGTAAGTGACGCCGGCTCCAGCGGTGCAGCGTACCGAACCAGGGGAGGCGATGAGCAAAGCGGGCGGCGGCGCGCCATTTGCCGGTTTTGCGGCGGCTCCACTCGTGGAGGCTCTGTTCGAGGAAGATGCGCCGAGTGGCTTCGAAGGAGGCCGAGCTGTGCGCGAGGTGCGCAGCTACTCGGGTTGCCGGCACGTCAAATTCAGCAGCGCACGCCTCGCAAAACGCCTCGCGATCGGACCACGCCATTAGGCGCTTACCGTCCTCCCAGAAGTAATGGGTCGACCGGTCCAATCGCTGGTACGAGAAAGGAGGGGGGAGGTTGGCATCAGGCGCCGCTTTCTCACGGGCGAGGGCATCGAGTTCTAGGACCAATTCCGGCCAGGTGAATAGCGACGGTCCGACATCGAATCGGTAACCGCCGTGGGTCTGCTCGCGCAGCTTGCCACCTGGTTCCTCCGCCGCTTCAAGGACGGTCACCCGGTGCCCTTGTGCAGCCGTACGAATGGCAGCAGCCATGCCCGCCACACCAGCGCCAATAATGACGGTGCGATTGGAACCTTCGGTGATCAAGCGTATTGGAGCGTGGTGAGTTTGTCCTTGACCTCTTGGAAGCAAATACGGAACCAGACCGTGAAGTTGGCCGGGTATTGCTTCAACTCGTACTCCAAGTCTTCCAAGCTGACGTAGCGGTAACTGGCGACCTCCTCTGGATTGGGCTCGGGCGCCGTGTCCGAGTATCCGATGAGTACGTGGTCCAATTCGTGTTCGATCAAGGCGTTGGAAAACTCACTTCGGTACTGGAATTGGAACACCGGCGTTGCTTGGCAGTACATGCCCATCTCTTCTTGCAACCGTCGCATGGCGGCCGCTTCCGGGGTTTCGCCTTGCCGAGGGTGGCTGCAACAGGCGTTGGTCCACAAACCGGGGCTGTGGTATTTGCCCCACGCACGCTGTTGCAGCAGCCATTCGCCTTTGCTGTTGAAGATGAAAAACGAAAAAGCTCGGTGAAGCAGCCCTTTCTTGTGGGCTTCCATTTTCTCCATTACGCCAATCTCCTTATCGTTGGGATCGACGAGAACCACCATGTCCGTACCGATGGTGGGCTGCATGTTATCGTTTGGAAGCGCCATCGTTGAGGTGCTGTAGGAAAGTTGAAGCAAAAGCGCTCTGTTCTGCATCGTCGGTCCAATAGCCGGCGTCCAATGCGGCGGCTACTCGGCCTGCGTCTTCGTCCATGTTGCTCGCGTAATCCAAGAAAAATGGAACGGACCACTGAATGGACAGCCGAAATAGCCGCAATTCTGGATGGTCCGGAGCAGCCGCAATGGCCGCTTCCAACGGGTCGCGTTGGGCGAGGAATGTCTGGAGTTTCTCGAGGGGGTTGAACTGTGTTTCGGCCCGCATTATGCGCGCCGTGGCGAGCAAGCCTTGCGCAAAGGCGTCGGTGGAATCGCTTCCAGCCCAGTGTTCGGCGGTACGATTGAAGGCCGCGACGACTTCACTGTTGGCCGGTGCCAAGCACGCTGCGCGGTAGGCTGTTCGGACTTCCGTCAAAGACGGAGGATGCTGAGCATTCGCCTTGGTGCAAGTCAACGCCAAGGCGAGCCCCAACAATATGCTGGTTGCTGCCCGTACACACATCATTACAACAAGTTAAAGCTATGACGGAGGTAGGAACTGACAGCCAATGTGGCTTTGCGCGCATTGGGAATGCGGATGCGTTCTTCCATGATGCGGTTGCTCGGAAGCGAGCGGATTTTCTGAAATAACCGCTGGTAGTAGATGTACGCGACGTACACGCCGAGTCGGCTGGTTTGCGGCAGCTGGACGATGCCTTTGTAGGCTTCTTGAAAATCTGCACTGATCTCTTCTTCGATGCGCGCCTTCGTGTCCTCGTTGAACGTCGTCATGTCCAAGTTCGGGAAATACGTGCGGCCCATCTCCGCGAAATCTGCTTTCATGTCCCGAAGAAAATTGATTTTCTGGAATGCAGCGCCTAGTCGCTCAGCGTACGGCTTCAATCGCTCGTATTCGGCTTGGTCGCCGTTGACAAAAACCTTCAGGCACATCAAGCCCACCACTTCGGCTGAGCCCACGATGTATTCCTCAAATCCGTTGCGGTCGTAATCGAGCTTGTGCAGGTCCCATTCCATGCTGCGCAGGAACAAGTCCACGTGCTCTTTGTCGAGGTTGTACGCGTGGTACACCTCTTGGAATGCGTGCAAAATGGGGTTGAGGCTGATTTTGTCTTTCAGTGCATTTTCCGTGTCCTGCTTGAATCGCTCGAATAGCACGGCCTTTTCGGCATGGTGAAAGGTGTCGACGATTTCATCGGCAAAACGCACAAAGCCATAAATGGAATAAATAGGCTGACGAAGCGTCGGTCCCAAGAACCGGATGCCCATGGAAAACGAGGTGCTGTACGCCTTCGTGGTTAGTACGCTGCACGCACGGCACACATTATCGTATAGCTGAATTCCAGTCATGAGATGGTAACAATGTACGGGTGGAATTGGTTCAATCGACTGCTACCGCTTCATTTAACAGGTAGCTATGTGCCTCATGACCAACCACTTCGCCGCTGATGAGGCTTGGTGGGACCCCCGGTCCGGGAGTGGTCAATTGGCCGGTGAAAAATAGTCCGGGGAGCTTGCTCTTCATCTTGGGTTTCCAAAAAGCGGTTTGGCGCAAGGTGTTTGCGAGGCCATAGGCGTTGCCTTTGAATGCCCGGTAATCTTCCTGGAATTCCTCATGCGCAAACGAACGCTTGTACACGATGTGCGGGCGGATGTCTATGCCTACATGCTGTTCCAAGCGGTCGCACATTTCATTGAAGTAGCGATCCCGCAATCCAGGCTCATCTGTCAAACCCGGTGCGAGCGGAATTAAGAAGAACATGTTTTCTGACCCTTCTGGTGCGATGCCGTTGTCTGTTTTTGAAGGGGCGCTCACGTAGAAGAGCGGATTGTCGGGCCACGTTTGCGTGTCGTAGATCGTCTCGGCATGAGGACCGAAGGGCGTGTCGAAAAATAGGTTGTGGTGCTGGAGCTTGGGTACTCGGGTGTTGACCCCCACGTAAAAAAGCAGGGAGCTCGGTGACATGACGCGGGAATCCCAGTATGCGGCGTCGTAACGCCGCCACTGTGCTGGCAACAAGTGCTGCTCGACGTGGTGGTAATCGGCACCGGCGACTACTGTCGGAGCGGTCCACCGGGTGCCATCCTGCAGTTCGACACCGGTTACGCGTTGACCGCCGTCGGTAATCTGTTTGACGTCGCAGTTGTAGTGGAACCGCACGCCCTTCTTCTCGGCTAGCCGCACCATCGCGCGCACGATTTCGTGCATGCCGCCCATCGGATACCACGTTCCGAGCACGGTGTCGGCGTAGTTCATGAGGCTGTACAAGGCTGGGGTTTTTTCCGGTTTGGCGCCCAAGAATAGCACTGGGAATTCGATGATCTGCAGCAGGCGTTCGTCGCTGAAGTACTTTCGGGCATGCGCGCTAAAGCTGCGCAGCAAGGTGAGTTTCGTGGATTGCTTGAGGGTTTCCCAGGTAGCAAACTCCATCACGCTGTGGGCGGGTTTTTGGACAAACCCGTTTATGCCGATTTCGTATTTGACTTGCGCCTCGTCGAGGAAGTCTTGCAATGCCTGACCTGCGCCGGACTCGATGGCATCGAAGGTCGCCTTGAGCTCACCGAGATCGGCCGGGATTTCGACTGGCCCGTTATCAAACCAGACCGTATAAGAGGGGTCGAGGCGCACCAGGTTGAGCTCCTTGGCCACATCGCTTCCGAACTTTTTGAAATACGCTTCAAAGACGTCCGGCATCCAGTACCAACTTGGCCCCATGTCGAACGTGAACCCTTCAGCTTCGAACACACGCGCGCGCCCACCCGCGTGATCATGACGCTCGAGTAAATCGACTTGGTGGCCCAGTTCCGCTAGTTGCGTGGCGGCAGCGATGCCGGCGAAGCCTGCTCCGATGACGAGCGCTTCAGAAGGGTTGGTGGTTGCCATGGACACAAAACAACGCTTTTCAGGCACTTGTTCAACACATGAGCGGAAACTTCACCGGTATCAAATTGTACTTTTGTGGTATGAGTACGGAACATGGTTTTGATCTAGTTGCGTTTGGCGCCCATCCGGACGATGTGGAATTGTTTGCGGGTGGGACGTTAGTCAAAAGCGTTGCGCAGGGTATGCGCGTGGCCATCGTGGATCTGACCTTTGGCGAACTCGGCACCCGCGGCACCGCTGAAACGCGCAAAGCCGAAGCCACCGCAGCCCAAGCCATCCTCGGCGTCGAGCACCGCGAGAACCTCGATCTCGGGGACGGATTTTTCGAAGTGAACGAAGAGACGTTGCGCGCCGTCATTGAAGTGCTTCGTCGACTGCGCCCGCTTCGTGTCATCGCGAACGCTCTGAGCGATCGCCACCCGGACCACGGCCATGGTGCCGAGCTGATTCACCGCGCAGCATTCCTCAGCGGCTTGCCCAAAATTGACACTGGCCAAAAAGCCTGGCGGCCTCAAGCTGTCTACCACGGCATTCAAGACCACTGGTTGAATCCGGATTTTGTGGTGGACATCGAAGGGTATGCGGAAGTGAAGGCGCAGGCGATCGCCGCTTATGCCACGCAATTTCACCGGCCGGATGCGGACGACACGGAGCCGGCGACCCCGATCAGTTCTCCCGATTTCTTGGAACACATAAAGGCCCGCGACGTGGCGATGGGACGGTTTGCCGGCGTGAAGTTGGGAGAGGGGTTTCAGGTTAAGCGTCCGCCGGCCATTGAAGGGCTGGGGGTGTTGGGGTAATCAGCGTTCACAGCGCCACCACGCGAATAACAGGCCTGTGCACTGAACAGCGGCAGCAGCAGAAGCTGCCCATGCAGCACCCACCGCGCCGGATCCGGGAACCCATTCCCGAGCCAGCACTAGGAGGGTAATCAACCCCACGCCTGAGGTTGCTGCGTTCCAATGATGTTTGCCGATGCCCGAAAGGTGATGCGCAACGATTGAAGCGACGGCTCCAAACAGTGCGGCGGGAGCCAGCGCTTGCACCACTGGCTGGATGCCATCAAAGCCAAAGGCCCACGCATACCAACTGTCGGGGATTAGCACCGCAACGGCCAAGAGCGCAGCTGTTCCCAGCAGGGCCTTTCTAAGGGTCTTTCCTGTAGTTCCAAGACGAACCGAGCGGTTTTGTTCGGCTGCCGTGCGGGTGTATACCAACGGCGCCAATGCGCGGGGCACGAGCCACATGGCTTCGAGCCCATAATACGCAATGGAATACACGCCCGAGGCGGCGAGGCCGGCCGAACTTTGGGCAAGGATGCTGAGATTGGAACGGTTGGTGAGCATCTGGAGGAGCGCCCCTGTTTGGGCGGAACGTCCGAATTTCCACAACCGCCGCACGACCTCTGCAGGAGCAGTCACATCCTTGACTGCAGGCAAGTACGCCACCCATAGGATGGACAGTGCCGTTGTGATGCAGAGGCTCACCGCCAATGCCCCAATGAAAGCTTCGACGGATTCCATACGCATGCCGAAAAAAGCCACAAGTAGCCCCGCTAGCAGCAGTCCACCTTGCAGCATCTGGAGGATGTTGTGTTGGCGTATGCGGTGATCCGCGAGGAGTAACTGGCTGTGGAAGATAATGGCGCCTTGGAGCCAGCCCAGTCCGGCCATCGCACCGAAATGCTCCGCCGGCAAAAATCCGGCGCTGATGCCGCCCCATGTGCCCAGCAGTGCAGAGATGACCAACCAGGTGTGTCCCGGGAGCAGCATGGCCCGGAGTGGGATTTCTTTTTGAAGGTAGACGACCGCCCCACCGGCGAGAAATCCGCTAACGCCTGTGACGACCAAGATGCCCAATTGGATCCAAGCGATTTCGCCTTGTCCAGAGGCGCCCAGCACGCGCGCGTTCAGCAAAATAACGGCGGTTGTGAATGCTAGGAGCAAGGCGCGGGTCGCGATGGAATGGCGCTCGTGTGAGGCGCTCATCGGGCAGTGGTTTTGTGGGTGATGACCTCCCGATAAACGTCATCATAGGCATGGGCAACCGCTTCAACGCTGAAGGTGCTTTCGGCGTATTCGCGCAGCGATTGAGGATTGAATTGGTTCGGATGTTGCGCCCATTGGATCAACGACTGGGCCAATGCAGATTCGTCCTCAGAGGCGATGAGCGTACCGCGCTCGGGAGCGAGGTGTTCTCGGATGCCCCCTACATCGCTTGAGAGCACGGGGATTCCACTTGCCCAGGCCTCGGGAATCACGCAAGGGAAATTCTCGTAACGGCTAAAAAGCAGAAGCGCATCGGAATGCCGCATCCGCTCCGCCACTTGGTCCAATGTGATCTCTCCAGAGATTTCGACCACGTCGTCGATGCCGAGTTCATTCGCTTGCACTTGGTAGGGGGCGGGATCCCCATCCCCAATAATCGCAACACGCAGGTTGGAACAGAATTCCAATGCGATGGCTACAGCACGCAACAGGCCACTGACGTTTTTCTGGTCGTCGCGCAGCGAGCTGATGTGAAGGGCATGAAACGTCCCGCGCTTCGGCACGTCACCTGTTGGCCGAAACAGCTCCGTGTCAACCACATTCGGAACTATCGTGTACTTGCCCAGCATCCCGAATTTTCGCATGCTGTTGGCTAAATCCTTCGAAACCGGACACAACACACGCGCCATTTTTCCCGTGAGCCTCATGGACCATTTGCCCCAAAAGGGAATGGATGAGCGTTGGTCTGTATGGTATGCTGTCCAGTGTTCTGTGAGAACGAGTGGGACGCTCCATTTGCGAGCGAGTTTCCGCGCCGCACACCCTGCTGGATAAGCAACATGCAAATGAATCAAATCGAAATCCGAAGCCTCCTCGGCTGCGCGGAGCAGGGCGCGGGTGACGTGCCTCACGACCGGCTTGCGCGCTCGGAAATAGAAGATGCGTTCTTTATAGTTGCCGCGGTCGCGCACGGAATTGGCCGGTACGACCTCGCCGGCGGGCACGGGTGCCGCGAACCAAATTTCACCGCCGTTCAATGTGGAAACGGCTTGGACGTGCCGTTCCACGAAGTTGCCTAAGGTGCCGTGCACCGCGCTGGGGTACCAGCTGGCAATGTGCAAAATGCGCGGAGTTGAGGCAGGTTCATCAGCCATGGGAACCAAAGGTCGCAAGGATTTGGTTAAACATAAACGAACGTACTTCGTCTTTATTGAAGGAATCCGTAACTTTCTACCATGCCTCGTATTTCATTGATTTTCATGTTGCTATTGGGAGGAGCAACGGCCGCTTGGTCACAAGCCCCCTCGTTCCACGCGGACATCGCGCCGATCATTTACCAGAATTGCACGGAGTGCCACCGCACCGGTGAGATTGGACCGATGCCCTTCACGACGTACCAAGAAGTTAGTGAATACAGCTCCTTCATCTCGTATGTGACGGCGAACAAATACATGCCGCCATGGACTCCCGATCCGGATTACTCCACGTTGCGCGGGGAGCGGTTTTTGACGGACGATGAGATTGAATTGCTCGCTGAATGGCACGAGGCTGGAGCCCCCGAGGGCGATCCGGCAGATAACCCGGGGTTGCCGGATTTTCCTGAGGGCAGCCAGGTAGGTGAGCCGGATCTAGTGATTTCGATGCCAAGTCCGTACTTGCACGGCGGGGACATGGAGGAGCAATATCAGGTCTACGTACTGGAGACAGGCGTGACCGAGGAAACGGAAATCCGCGCGGTGGAAATCCGCCCGGAAAACGGAGCCATTGCACACCACGCCCTTATCGGGTACACTGAGAGTCCAACGTCGATTTCGGAGGCCGAGGCCTTAGATGCGGAGACGCCCGAGGAGGGATACGAGAGCTTTGGAGACTACGGCGTGCCAGTAGAGGATTTTCTGTTCGGCGGATGGGCACCCGGCGTGGAGCCCACGGTTTTCCCTTCCACAATCGGGAAGAAAATCGGTCCCAACGGACGGTTCTTACTGCAAATGCACTACGGGCCCACCCCGGTGGAAGAGTCCGATTTGACCGAGTTCAACTTGTTCTTTGCCGACGTTCCGGTGCAACGCGAAGTTGAATTGGAGATGATGACCCCGGCCAACCTCTCGGAATCATTTTTCATTCAGCCCAATGAGATCAAGACATTCCACGGAACAGCGACCGTAGATGAGGACATCAGTTTGCTGAGTGTCATGCCGCACTGCCATTTGCTGGGCAAGGCGTGGGAAGTGTACGCAGTTTCGCCCAACCAAGCGGATACTATCCCCCTGATTTCTATTCCAGAATGGGATTTCAATTGGCAGGGGATTTACGATTTTCCATCCTTGAAGCACGTCCCGGCGGGGTACACGATGCACGCAATTTGCACGTACGACAATACTTCGGATAACCCCGATAACCCCAACAATCCGCCGCAATGGACGAGCTGGGGCGACCTGACGGGCGATGAGATGTACGTCCTCTTTTTCCAATATGTGGAATACATGGAAGGCGACGAAAACATCACGTTGTCCACTGCAGATGAGGACACACGCATTGTCTATCAAAGCGATGTGCTGTTCCCGGCGTGGCCGAATCCGGCGCGTGCAGGGCAGGAGGTGACGGTGAGTTGGCACCTCAACGAGCCCGTGGTGATGACGCTGGAACTGTTGGATGTACGCGGACGTATTGTGGACACGTGGTTGCCCATGCAGTCGTTCCCGCGCGGTCATCACCAGCGTTCCTTTGTGCTAGATGGGCTGCAACCGGCTACGTACTTCTACCGGCTGACGACCGCTGATGGGTTGGTACGAAGCCACACGGTTCAAGTCGTGGATTGATGTGGCAGGGGGGGGGGTTTTTGGCGCCGCTGTGCCCGATTTGCCAGGACTATACGTATTACCTCAATGCCCTGCATGAGCAGTGGAGTGTTGCTCAAGAACCGCAGGTGAAACTAATTGGTTGGTTTCCGAACCCGACCGTTACCGATGAAGCCATCGCGGAGTTTGCCGATCGCTATACTGTGGAGTGGGAGATGGCGCGTGACACGGTCGGTTGGTCGGAGGCGGTGGGCGCGCGGTTTACGCCTGAAGCGGCCTTGGTGAGCCCGGACGGTGAGGTGGTCTACCGGGGCCGCGTGAACGACCTGTACTACGCCTTGGGCAAACACCGTTCTACGCCCCGAAGTTCGGATTTGGCGCTCGCCGTTGAGCAAGCACTGAGTGGCCTGCCAGTGGAGCCTGAGGAGACCGATGCCATTGGTTGCCCCATCCAAAATCGCCTTCCATTTCAGGATTCACTGGCGCGTCAGGTTTTTGCTGACGGGGTGAGTGGTCTTTAGAAATCTCAATTAACTTTGCGCACCCTTTTAGGGACAACGGTGGCTATAGCTCAGTTGGTTAGAGCACTGGATTGTGGTTCCAGGGGTCGTGGGTTCAAATCCCATTAGCCACCCATAAACCCTCGCTTCGGCGGGGGTTTTTTGTGTACTAAGGTTGCGCTAACATTTGACATTGACTGACTTAAGTTCGGAGAAGCAGCTTCTGAATAAACAATTTCTGTTTTTTGATATTTAAAGATGAGTACAAAATACTCTAGATGTTACGTCTCTTTTTACCTCTATTCTCCGCCTTGTTATTCTCTTGTGCGGTATCAGTGCAAACGCACGCTCAGTGCGATAACGCAGATTATACTGTTCAAGCAAGTAATTTTTCTTATTCACCAAGTATGATCACGATTGAGGCTGGTCAAAGCATCGCATTTCTCAACATGGGTGGATACCATGATGTTAACGGCCAGATAAATTCCATTACCGGAGCGCCCTACAATAATCCTGAAGATTTTTACTTAAATCCTGTTTCGGGCAACTCCAGTGGCACGTGTATTGGTGTAGTAGTTTTTGACGTCGAAGGGACATACCAATATGATTGTAGTATAGGTAATCACGCAGCTTACGGCATGACTGCCTCTATAACGGTTGAAAGTAGTGTGTTGATAAGCGGATGTACCTACGATTTTGCATGTAACTACAATACTGAAGCCGTCGTTGATGACGGCAGTTGTGAAATTTCTTCTTGCGCACTGCAAGGAGACATAACTGGAGATGGTGCTGTGGCAGTCGACGACCTGCTGGTATTACTGTCGGCTTTTGGGCAATCGCTCTAGCGTTGTTCAGCTGTTTTTTGGCATTTTTCGCTCTTTTTCACGCGAAAATGTTCGAAAAGCGAGCCTTTTTTAGATAAACAGTGTTTTTTTAAAGATCCTCCCAAAACAGAAAGCCCTGCACAAGCAGGGCTTTTTGTTCGCCAGAATCCTGAAGGAAAGGTGAATACTATTTCTTGTCCTTAACGATGATTGTACGAGAGCTAACAAGGCCAAGCGTCACTCCGTTGATTAAAAAATCACCAAGCGTGAATTTTGAAATAACCTCACAGTTACCATCAGAAGGTGTTGGCACGTCTGTTTTGCTTAATGGTATCAAGCCAAAACTTAACCAGAATTGACGGCCCTTGGCATAGGTGTAAGGTTTACCAGTCTCTTCGAGGTACGTACCTGTTGTGGTTGCAGTAGTCATGCAAGAGCTCAAAGTGAACATCACGACAGCTAAAGCGATTAGAATGCTTTTCATTATTGGAGGATTTAGGTATCAAGTTATAGTTTATTCGCAAAGTTTCCCAGTAGAGTGGTGAAGTTGATTTCAGTGAAGGATGCGAATACTAGGACTTGAAAGTTTATTCCAGATTGGAAAGACAGTGACTTATAGAAGAAAGGGAGAAGTGGACTGAAGCTGCAATTTTAGATGTTGATTGGTTTTAAGCAACCCAATCATACAATTACAAGGTTAAAAATGGAATTGCGCTAGGAAACCTCAGACAAACATATCGGCCTGAAGAAAGTATGCGCAAATTGGATTAGGGCGTATTTAATTCAAGTTTGGTTTATCCTCAATCCTCGCTTCGGCGGCTTTTTTAGTGCGTCATGATTGTGCTTGAGGTGGTAGCCAGCCGGGCCCAAATTTTTGCCCCCACGCCCGGGTAGAAGAAAGCAACGTCCAACTGCACTCCAGAGATTCAACGGCGGCACGTCCATCCTCTGTAATCTGGATGAGGTTGCGCGACCGGTGCTGAATGAATCCAGCGGCATTCAGGTAGAACTTGGCCCAGGCAATGCGGCGCTGGATCAATGGCACTCCGCGTTTGTCGGTTTGGATATGGAAAATGGAAGGGAGGGTGGTGAATCCCTCTTGCTTTGCCGCTTGAAGCGCTGCTTGCTCGACCATCGGTTCACCATTCGCTGCAAGCACTCGCAACAAGGGCAGGAAGCATTCTTCGACGGTGGGCATGGACAGCGTCATTGGAGTTTCCAACCGATGGAAGAGTCGAAAAGTTTCATTTCACCGGCGGGTTGCAGCAGGGATGGCCTGTAGTTTTCGAATATGCGGACATCCTTGACCTAGTTTGCCGATATAAAACCAAATAAAACTTTGATAATAATCGATTAATGGGTTAAATTGGGTCATACCTATCCAAAACCTCCTTCGATGCTTCGCATTGCCACCCGCGTGGCCTTGGCGGCACTTTACGTGTGCTGCACGGCCCTTTCCCTTCCTTTGTACGCCCAAGTCACTGGAATCACAG
>CALGDB010000180.1 GCA_937884175.1 uncultured Flavobacteriales bacterium | reverse complement strand
GCCAATTGGCCTGAAATGTCTTGCAAGCTGTTGTTGAGCCAAATCTTCTCAGGACGTCCGCGATAGTCCAAGTTTTCGGGGTCATTGACGCTCAAGTGCACGGCTTCGATGGTATTAAAATCGATGGTAAAAGCTTCGTAAGAGAAGTCCATTTGCTGGCCGTTGAGTTTAACGTTGCCTGCGTGGACCAATCCGTCCAGTACCATGTCACAACCCTCTAAGACTTGCACCTCTCCTTCCGACGGATCGATGTAGACCTCTCGCGCGGAACTGAAAATCAATCGCTCAACGCCATTCACGTTGAGTGCCCCGCTCGTCAGGCTCCACTCGGCATTATTTCCAGCCCGCGGGTTGGATCGGAATTGAATGATGTCATGGTCGCGTTTGCCCGAGGCATATCCAATGTGGCGAAACGTTTTATCAGAAAGGCGGGCGAGGCGTTCATCCACATTGTAATCGACGTAACCGGCGTTGGCCAAATTCATCAAAGCCACACGCGCCTGAACTTCACTCAATTTGATGTACTTGGCGTAATCCAATGAGGTGAACACGCGCAGGCCAGTGGATTGGTGGAACCGGTACAACTCAACCACTGGGTGGATGGGGTCGATGCCTTGGAGCTGATCGAAACTGGACTTCTCAAAATAGTTGAGGCTCTTGAACACACCGGCTTTCGCGTTGTCAACCAAGGGATAGCCTATTTCGATTTGAGGATGGCCTATTTTCCAAGAAAAGCCCTCGACGTCCCATTCCAAGGCGTGGTAGCCGTCCTCAAAGGCCTGCTGCCCCATACCTTCCAATTGCCGTGTCACCGAAATTATTTCACTGCGCGCATCGAATCGCATCGTACAATCAGGATGCCGCACTGTGTCGCCTTTGAAGTACAATTCAAAATCCGCGTGCGGCGCTGTCACGCCACGGTCGGTGAATGATACCTCAAGCACTGAAAACTCCATGAAAGTCGAATCTGACTGCATCAATGACACCGTAGCCGGGTCGTCGATATCGCCGATACCGCGGAGGGACGATCCCCGGATGTCCATGCCACCCTCGTACCGCAAATACCCGAACAGGCTGTCTAAAACGACTGCGGCTTGGTTGCACCGAACAACTGGGTATCGCTTGTTCTGCGGCTCCGTTCCTTGCTCGAGCTTGCCTGTCAGCTTCCCCAATAACGGCCGCTGTGAGAAGGAGGAATGAAACAAGACGCTGTCCACCCGAAAATCATCTTTCGAAAAATCGAGCGTAGTAGGCGGCAATGCAGCAAATGTGGTTTGCGGATCGTGCACGGTGCCGAGCCATGGGAACAGCGAAGCCGAAATTTCGCCTTCTGTATCGGATACATCCCACTGGCCTGCGACTCCTTCGAACCGCATGGTATCGCCTTCGAACCCAAGGGAAAGGCTGCAAGAGTCAAAGCGAACCAAATTTCGAGAATCCATGATCTCGAAGTACCAGGGCTTACCAGTGAGTTGCCATCGGTGGCGCGGGCCACTCCCAACGATCCCGTGCAACATCAAATCCTTGGACTGCTCCAAAAAAGGCTTCAGCCTCTTCCTGAGTTTTTTGTCTGACGCCATGCTGTGGATGACTCCGTGCCATGCGTCCCAGCGTGTCGTATCGATACGTACAATGGAGTCCGCTGCGTGCAGGTAATCCAACAGCCCTTTTGTCGCTGTGACGCGCTGGGCTTTTAGCAGGGCTACGGTGGTTTCAATGTCCGCGCGGTGTCCAGCCGTTACGCTGCCTGAGCACACGTGAGGACCAAATGTTTTTTTGATCCATTTGGATTCGTCGGCAGAAGCATTTTTGACGTCGCCGGCCAGTGACTCTACCCAGGCTGCACATGCTTCATCTTGAGCAGAAGCGCCAGAGTATATCGCAACTAAAAGAATGGAAAAGATAATCCGCAAGTTGAGTCGCATTCGATTTCGAAAGTACAACGCGTTCGAGCCGGGATTTATGCGGAATGCGTGGTCTTTACGAACAATGCACACGCCCAATCTTCACGACTTGTATCGCTGAGGTACTTCAGGTTTACCTGCTCAGCGGCAGCCCGTAACGCAGGCACATCGGCTGTGTAGAAACCGCTGAACGCAATAACACCATCTTCGGCAAGGTGTTTCGCATACGTGTGCATCTCCGCCTTCAAGACGTTCAAATTGATGTTCGCCAAGGCCACGTCGAATGTTCCGAGCTCGTCCGATAGGGACTCTACTGTCCCGAAGAGCACGTTGATGTCCCCGTCCAATTCGTTTCGTTCACAATTGGCCAGTGCGTTTTGGTAGGACCATTCGTCGAGGTCGAACGCCACCACAGGCCCTGCGCCAAGCTTACGTGCAGCAATGGCTAAGGCGCCGGTGCCGCATCCAATGTCCACTACCGATTTCCCTTCCAAATCCAAATCGAGGAGGCACCGCATCATTTGCCACGTTGTTGGATGATGCCCTGTGCCAAACGACATTTCGGGCTGGATGATGATGTCTAGTCCTGATGTTGGCGCAGGGTGAAATGGCGCTCGCATCATGATCCGCCCTTCCACATCGATAGGCTCATATTGGGCTTCCCACTGTGCATTCCAATTTTCAGATTCCACGAATGCTGATGACATGTTCACATCGGCCATCGTCCGTAGTTCAGCGAGCACCGTTTGCGTACCGTGCTCATCCCATTCTGATGCCCGTGCAAAGGCCACGAGGCCTGTTGGCTGTTCTTCAAACATTGAGAAACCACAACCGTTCAAATACGCAATGGCCACTTCACGAGCGGGCAAGACCGGCTCAAATTGTAGCTCGAGGCGCAGAAAGCGATCGGACTTCTCCATTTGAGATCAGTGCTTCTCGGCAGCGGCAATAATAGCGAGAAAATCAGCCGCTTTGAGCGAAGCCCCTCCAATTAAACCTCCATTGACGTCAGGTTGCGCAAAGAGCTCGTCCGCGTTGCTCGGCTTGCAACTGCCTCCGTACAAAATTCTGCACGCCTGTGCAGTTGCTTGGTCAAATCGGTTTGTCAGCCACGTGCGAATGAACGCGTGCATTTCTTGTGCCTGCCGCGAAGAGGCTGTTTTGCCCGTGCCGATGGCCCAAATGGGTTCGTAGGCCACAACAACACCCTCCATAGCCTCGTTTGACAGACCTTCCAAGGCATGGGACAATTGGTTTTGAACCCAATCGAAATGAGCGCCGGATTCCCGCACTTCCAAGGACTCACCACAGCACAGCAGTACGTGAAGCCCTGAGTCTAGGGCAGCATGAAGTTTGCCGCGTACAGCGACGTTGGTTTCCCCGTAACCTTCTCTGCGCTCGGAGTGGCCAATGATGACCCAATTGATGTTACACGAAGCGAGCATAGCAGACGTAAATTCTCCTGTGAACGCACCCGATCCAGTTGCACTGCATTGCTGGCTGGCAACTTGGAGGTTTTCACCTGCTT
>CALGDB010000179.1 GCA_937884175.1 uncultured Flavobacteriales bacterium | reverse complement strand
GTAGGCGAGCGGGCAAATGGTGATTTTCTTCTGAGCCTTGAGTTCCTCGATGACACGCCTCTTGCGTTCATTCTCCCCGAATTGGGATTTGATGAAATTGAGGTTGTCCCACAGCGGCTGCATGTAGGGGTTGATCTTCTCTTCGGCATCGCCTGGCAAAAAGCCGATGTCCCGGTTGGACAAAGCGACGATGGGACGAGCGAGGATGATCTGATCGAAGCGGTTACGCTGTTCAAGGGCACCTGCGAGCGCGAGCAGGGTCTTGCCTGTACCGGCCACACCGCAGATGGTCACAAGCGAAACTTCGGGGTTCGTAATGGCGTGCAGCGCAAATGCTTGCTCCGCGTTCCGGGGCTTGATGCCGTAGGCGTAGTCCTTATCGATGCGCTCGATGGAGCGCGTGGCTTCGTTGAAGTAGCCGAGGGCGCTGGATGATCCGTTGCGCAGGACGTAGTAGTGGTTGTTCTGGCGGTAGGGGTCGAGCATCGTGATTTTGCGCGTCGAACCTTGGACGTAGAGTTTGCGGATGTCGTCGGCATCGACGCCTTCGATGAGGGTCTTGCCGGTATATTTGAGCTTGACGTCGCGGACTTGCCCGTTTTTGTAGTCTTCGGCGGGCAGCTCAAGGGCCTTGGCCTTCAGCCGGAGGTTGATGTCCTTGGTGACCAAGGTGACCACAGTGGTGGGGTCTTCCTTCTGCAGCTTGAGGGCGGCGTCGAGGATGCGGTGGTCGTTGGACTTGGAGCCAAATACCTGGTTGGCTTCGCTGTACTCGCTTTCCTTGTGCAGGACAATTTTGAGCTTTCCGCCTTCGCCGTTGTCGATGTCAATCCAATCTTGAAGGGTTTGCGCTTTGCTTAAGCGATCAATGATCCGGATGCACTCGCGCGCCTCGAAATTCTTGGTTTCATTCCCCACCTTGAATTGGTCGAGTTCCTCCAGAACGGTGATGGGAATCGCTACCTGGTTTTCCTCAAACCGCGACAAGGCGCTGTGGTCAAAAAGCAAAACGCTGGTGTCGAGCACGAAGGTTTTGGTGGTGACTTTGGAAGGGGAAGGGGTTGGAGCAGTTCCGGCGTTCGGTGGAGTCGATGTCATCGTAGTGGGTTGGTTTGTTCAAACTTATCTGACACATCATGTCCTTCGTGTTAACTCGAATGTACTTGTCAACAACGCCTTATGGAGTTTTAGCAATGGCCTATTGGCTTTCGTCGCCGTCCCACCATTCGCCCTCCGTTGCATCCTGCCCTAGGTAGGTTTCGAGCAATCCTTCGGGTAATTCCACGGCTAGCGACTGCGCCGTATGGTCCACCTTCACTTCAATCTGCGCCGGAAGTGGAATCAGGACTTCTTTTTCGTGGGCCTCGGCATGTACTTCTAAGATGGGGTACATGGTGTAGTCGAGCACCTTGCGGATGGTTCCGATTGCATTGCCTTGAGCATCGGTCACCGTCCAACCATTTACTTCATGCAGGTAAAAGGCATTGCCGTCGAGCTGTGGAAGCATGCTGGTGGGCAGGTACGCGGTGCATCCTGCGATGGCCTTGGCTTTGGCTTCGTTGTCCACGCCTTCCAATGTCACCACGTATTTATCTGTGGTGTTGTGCGGCCGCATGGCATCGATGAAGTGGGGGACTAGCCGGTCGCCAACTTCAATCCAAACGGCCTCGAGTGCTTCGTATTCTTGGGGTTCATCAGCATCGATGAAGAGGACCATGGCCCCTTTGTATCCGTGGGGCTTGGTCAATTTTCCGAGGACAAAACAGTCGGCCTTGTTCATGATGCGCGTGTCATGTTTGGTGCAAAGAAAAGGGCTGACACCGGAAGTGCAGCCCTTTCAAATATTCAGTTGAATGAGAATCAGTCTTCCTTCTTCTCTTCGTCGTTGCTTTCTTCTTCAGCTGGAGCTTCCTCGGCTGGAGCT
>CALGDB010000178.1 GCA_937884175.1 uncultured Flavobacteriales bacterium | reverse complement strand
TAGCCGATGCGCCCGCATTCTACGGTGCGGCCATTGATCCGGTGAGCGGCTACTGGTACGGATCGGTTACGGATTACACCACCTACGGTCTGGTCGAGATTCGGGACGAGGAAGGCGGAATCGTGAGCACTTTCGATTGCGGTGTGAGCCCGGGCGTCATTTGCATGGACGTGCGGAATGCATCGGATGTCGCTTCTGTCGAATTGAGTTCCGTGAATCGGCTCGGCGGTGGAGTTTACGATATCACTGGGCGTGAGCTGCCTACTCAGGGTTTTCTAAGAGGCTTGTTTATTGATGGTCAAGGCCAAAAACAGGTCGTTATCCGCCAGTGAGGTAGCGGGGTTCCCGTTTATTTATTGGTAAGTTTTAGAAAACATTCCCTTCATTCTATACGGCTGGATTGCGCTTAATATTGGTGCATGAATCTCGGCCTGGTGCAAAATGCGTGTCGGAAGGCGGTGGTGGTTGGAGCGAAGTGTGCCGATCGTTATCAATCCTCGATTTTGGCTGCACTGGAGAGTGCTCATCCCGAACTCGCCATTCGCCCCATCGAAGAATTGGTGCTCGGGACGATGAAAAGCAAAGTCAGTGGCGCCATCAAGGGTGAGTTCGAGTGGTCAAACGGTTGCTTTCAATTGACCGGGAATGGACATTGTTTTCGGATGATTCCATTGCTGAACCCATTCAACGCCCGATTGAAGACCTATTCGATTGGCGCCTTGTGCTCTTATCATCGTTGTGATGATTCAACCAATGAGCCGTTGGTTGCTGCTGCCTACCTCGGTGGGGAAGTTGGTGTTTTACATGGCTCTACCAAAGAGTTGGCCTTGCGCTCCAATTACCGCATTTTAAGGAGCCACCTCGTCGCAGACAAAGAAGCCCGTCTCAGGTCCATGCGATTGGGGGTTGGCACGGAAGAAGATTGGCAGGTAGTGCCGGTGGCCATCCGTGAGTTGGCCAACGAATCGGTTTTGAGGCCGGTTATCGGGTCGCCCTTGCGGGTGCTTCATGCCTTAGTGCGCGGTCAGATTGATGCAGCAGTATTCTACATCGAGAATCCACATCTGAATGCTGTGGTACAGTTTTTTTTGAATCAAGCCCTTGTGGAACGGACTGAAGTGAGCGTAGATGAGGCCAACATCACCGTGCATGGCCAGCGATTCTCCGAAAAAGTGAAAGGCAGGGTAAGGGCATAGAAAAAGGAGGTTCCGCCTCCTTTTTTCACCCCAAAGCTGTGGTCAGTTCACCTGTTCAAAACGCAATAGGTACGAGTAGTCGTAAATGTCTTCGCCATTGTATTCTCGGAATTGGTAAGCTTGCAGGTCATCCAATTCCAGTTCCAAGATTTTCCAGTAAATGCTGAGTTCTTTCAGCTGGTCATTGAAGGTTTCTGTCAGGGTAATCCCAAGATTATCAGTGATGTAGGTAAGGATTACGGCATCATGATCTGCGGTTGCAAGGGTACCAATGAAGACTTCCACTGATATTCCATAGGTAGCGAAAAGCGCCGCGGCCAAATTGGGATCGTCCCAGCCGGAAACTTCAGCAGATACTTCTTCGAAGGTCAATTCCACACCATATTCGTCCAACATCCCGGCAATGATGCCTTCAATGTCCTCACTGGATTCAATCAACCCTTCGGAGAGCAAATCATCAATGAAATCCCCCATAACGGCCGTAACGTCATCTCCGAATTGGAAATCGAAGAATGCACCACCTCCCGTATAGGTAAAGGCTGTGTATGTGCTCATCAATTGCAAGGCCAAATCCCACACGTCGTCAGTGATGTCCACGTACGACCCCGCTTCGAAAATCAGGGTGTCAAGTACCATGAGGGCGTCCGCATAGGATTGATGCAGTTCGTTTTGATTCATCCCAGCCGAGTCCAAGTAAAAGGGTCCAACCGTTTCCATGTTGGAGACCTCCATGAGGAGGATCGAGGCGTCTTCATTGAACATCCATGTGCCATCATACGTCAGCGCTTCACCTTCATTGAAGATGGTCACCGTTTCGTCGTCACGGAACTCGACATCCAGGCGCAGGTTGTTCGATCCCAGTAATTCCGTCATGTTGGTGTCAGCTTCAACGCCAACCTCTTGTACGCGCACAGATTCCCATGTGCCGAGGATGCGCTTCTCGGGAGAACGCAGGTGGAACAGCGAACCGTCCTGATCATATTTCGTACAGCTCCCCAGAACTAAGAGGGCAGCAGACAGCAGCAGTAGGTAGGTTTTGTTGATCATATCAAATGGTGTATGCAAGGGAAATGCGGAAGGAACGACCGGTGGTGAAGGACAGCCAATCGTTCAATTCCCCGTTGAACAAGTACGTTTTGCGGTTGATGGGATTCAAGAGGTTCCGCGCCCGCAGACCGAGCGAGAAATGCTCTCCGAGTTGCTGACTCATTCGGAAATCAAGGGACGGGGTAGGCTGCTGGTAGATATCCGGCAGGCCACCGCTGGTGGTCAAAATGAGCTTTTCACCTTGAACGTTGAACGCGACTGTTGCATTGAAATTCGATGAATCCGGGGCGTACGTCAGGATGGCGTTGACGATGTAGGGGCTTTGTCCAAACAACGGGCGCGTGTCCGGGTGCATCGGATCCGTGTTTCGAATGGCGTTCAGCTCCTCTTCGAAAATGGCGGTGCGGCTGCGGATGAAGGTTAGGTTCGCTGACAGGTTCCAGGCGCTGGCTCCGTCGATGTAGTTGCC
>CALGDB010000177.1 GCA_937884175.1 uncultured Flavobacteriales bacterium | reverse complement strand
CGTGTCTACCAATTCCACCATCCAGGCAAGTGGCCTCATGAGACCATGCAAATTTAGGCCAAAAAGGGAGGAACGGTAGGCAGGTCAAAGCGCGTTGCTCCACCCCTGTGCAATGGCCATTCCAGCACCCACATTTTCACGCACGTATGCAGCAGCTTTCGCTCCTGCACGCCGAGAAGCTCCTACATCCTGAAGTGCCGTTTGAATGGCTTCACACAAGGCGGAAGGCGAACCGCAGACACTCAAAGCACCTGTTGCCCGTAGCGCAGCCACCTCCGCATATCGCTCCACATTCAGGCCGACTAAAATACGCTTGCCATGGGCCGCCGGTTCAAGCGTGTTGTGGACGCCTTTGCCGAATCCACCTCCAACGACCACAACATCAGCCAGCGCATACGCATCCAGCAACTCCCCCATCGTATCAACAATCAACACATCGCCTTCTGGTAATTCCGCACGCGCATCCTCGCTGCGGTGGGCACTCCACACCACAGGTCGTGCTCCCATGGCTTCCCATCGTGACGCCTCGGCAGCGATACTTTCAGCCGTCCATTCGTGGGGGACGATAATAGCGCACTGCCCTTCCTGCCAAGCTTCGCATGCAGCGTCCCACTCGGGTTGCCAGGCGCTTCCGACCACGAGGCACGGTCGGTCGTTGACCCACGTTTGCAACGCTTGATCGGGCTGATGCTGGCCCACGGCATTTAATACCCGGTCAAACCGAGGGTCGCCAGCCACTTCGACGTTCACACCATAAGCGGACAGGGTTGACAAGGAAGCCTCGGTCTGCACCCAAACGCGGCGCATCACCTTCCATGCTTGACGCTGGTAGCCTCCACCCCATCGAAACGGCCACCGTCCCGGCAGGACATGGCCAGCAAACAAACCTACGGGTACGCGAGCCTGAGTCAAAAAGGCCACCAACATCGGCCACACATCGTATTTTGCGAAGAGGAGTCCACGCAAGCGTTCAGCTCCTCCTGCGGCTTGCACAAACGACCGCATCGAGGCGCGCACATCCAACGGCATCGCTGTCACGTGATCGTCTGCTGTCCACCATTCCGGCTTGCGGCGAGTAAACGCATCCCACCCCGAAGCACTGTAAAACGAAAGCAACAAAGCATCTTCCGGATGCGAGGAGCGCCAAGCCTTCATCACCGGTCTGGCTTGCTCGTATTCACCGACGGAAGCACAGTGAAACCACATCCACTGCTGCTCGGGTTTTAGCCGGGACGTCGCAAAGCCCAGCGCCTCCAAGCGACCCTCCCGTATGGCCAACCAGCCACGGGCCTTGTCGTGGCCGCACGCCGCCGCCAGACCAATTCCTGCGCGGTACAACAGCATTGTAATCTCGTGCCAAAAGCCGCCCATCAGTACCAGTGTTCGACGGATGAAGACCGCTTGTAGATGTGGAATACCCAGCCCACTTGCAGCGAGACAAATCGGTCGTTCCGCGGCCCCTCTTCCACTTCCTGCGTGTCAAAATTCATCGGGCGCTGCGGCCATGTGCGGGCTTGCCAGAATTCCAGTCCACCAAACCAATTAACCAGGCCATTGTCGCTCATGTACCAATACCCCACGAACTCCTTCACCGCTACGCCCCAAGTCAAGCGATCGTAGCCGGAGAGGTAGGGCTGGTCGAGTTGGGTGATAGGGTTTTCAGTGTTTTCAAAATGAACGCGGTGGTGCACAGAACCCATGCCAGCGAGGAACAAGATACCCGTGTTGGGATTCATCCCGGGCAGTGGGAACAGCCTTCCACCGTCGAGGGTAAACAGCCCGCTGCGTCCTGAAATCGTCAGCAGCGCAACTTGGCCTTCGTTATCGATCAACTGACCATTCGGCGTCAAGAGGTTGGACAGAATCCCCTCCTCTTCGACACCATAGCCAAATCCAAAATTGGCGTTCGCCCCAGCGAACCAGCCCGATCGAAACTTGATGTGGAAGCCCGCGCCGAAGACGCCACCACTTCCAAACCGGTCGCCTAGCTCGCCCAGCGCCGCACCGCCACCGCCGTGCACGTGGATGTGCGGCGAGAATAGAGCGCTGTTCCGCACGGAACGTTGACCCCACGCTGACGCACTCGCCAGGGTCAGCAACAGAATCAAGGATGTGAACGCAGTGGGTCTCATTGGTGCGTGCAAGTTACCAATGCGGTGTTAGCTTTTTTGAATCATTGGGAAGATAACCGCACTGGGCCGGGGTATTTTTGAAATTCAATCCGAGCTGGTGAATCAAAAAATCCACATGGTTGACCTCGTTGGTCAACACGCCAAAATCCAACCGGAACTCGAAGAGGCCATTGGCCGCGTGATGGCGACGGGGGCATTTGTTAAAGGGCCCGAAGTGGCTGCTTTTGCCCAGGAGCTGGCGGAATTTACGGAGTCGAAGCATGTGATTCCCTGTGGAAACGGTACCGACGCTTTGCAAATTGCCTTGATGGCACTCGGTATCGGACCGGGCGACGAGGTCATCACCACCGGCTTTACGTTCATCTCGACCGTAGAAGTGGTCGCACTCATGGGGGCCAAACCCGTTTTGGTTGATGTACATCCCAACACCTTCACCATCGAACCCGAGCAGGTGCGCGCCGCCATCACCTCACGAACCAAGGCCATTGTACCCGTGCATTTGTTTGGTCAAATGGCGGACATGGACGCCCTGATGGACATCAGCGAAAGAAGCGGTATTCCCATCATTGAAGACAATGCCCAAGCCATTGGAGCCGCCTGGCGCGGAGAAGCCAATCGACATGGGCAGTCGGGCACATTCGGGCTCATGGGCACCACAAGTTTTTTCCCTTCCAAAAACCTCGGATGCATGGGTGACGGCGGTGCGATTATCACCTCGGATGACACTATCGCGGCGCGCTGCAAGCAGATCGCCAACCACGGCATGGTCAAGCAATACCACCACGATTTGGTCGGCATCAATTCCCGGCTGGACGAGTTGCAAGCAGCCATCCTCCGGGTGAAACTCAAGCACCTTCTGGACTACCTCGCCGCACGGCAAGCCGCAGCAGCACGGTACGACACCCTACTAGAAGGCTGCGCTGGCCTGCACATTCCGGTGCGCGAGCACCGCAGCTCCCACGTGTTCCACAAGTACACCCTAAAAATTGAAGGAGGCCGACGGGATGCACTCCGCGCGCACCTTGCTGAGCAAGGAATTCCGTCGGGCGTATATTACCCGGTACCAGGGCATACACAACAGGCCTTTTCGCAATTTCAATACAATCCGGATGCCTATCCCGTGAGTGTTGAATTGGCGCAAACCGTTCTCTCGCTGCCCATGCACACGGAATTAACTGAGGAACAGCAGCAGTTCATCTCAGATGTGATTATTAAGTTTATCGATTAATTAGAAAATGAAAATAGCGGTAGTCGGGACTGGATACGTGGGCCTCGTAACAGGGACATGTTTCGCTGAGACGGGAAACAATGTAATCTGCGTCGACATCGAAGAACAAAAGGTCGCCTCCATGAAGGCGGGCAACATTCCGGTTTACGAACCCCACCTCGACGTATTATTCGAACGCAACATCAAGGCAGGCCGCCTCTCCTTCACGACATTACTTGAGGAAGCTGTGGCAGACGCAAAGTTGATTTTTCTTGCGCTCCCCACGCCTCCGGGTGAGGACGGTTCGGCAGATTTGAGCTACGTTCTTGGGGTTGCCGATGAACTTGGCAAAATGATAAAGGACTACAAGGTTATCATCTCCAAGAGCACCGTACCAGTAGGCACAGCTGAACAGGTATACGAGGCCGTAGCTGCGAACGCCACTGTTGACTTTGACATCGTCTCCAATCCCGAATTCCTCCGGGAAGGATTTGCGGTCAACGACTTCATGAAGCCCGACCGCGTGGTCATCGGATGCTCCAGCGCTAGGGCCCAAAAACTGTTGGAAGAGCTGTACAAGCCGTTTGTGCGGCAAGGTAATCCCATCATTTTCATGGACGAAAAAAGCGCAGAACTTACCAAATACGCGGCCAATTCCTTCCTCGCGACCAAAATCACCTTCATGAACGAGGTGGCCAACTTCTGCGAGTTAGTCGACGCAGACGTGGACAAGGTGCGGCGTGGCATGGGCACAGACACCCGCATTGGGTCGCGCTTCCTCTTCCCGGGCATAGGGTATGGCGGCAGCTGCTTCCCGAAGGACGTCAAGGCACTGCACAAAAGCGGCGAGCAGGCCGACTTTGAATTCGGTATTTTGACCAGCGTAATGCGGGCCAATGACGCTCAAAAAACCATCCTGTTCGACCCACTTCGCGATTACTTCAAAGGCGACCTAAAAGGTAAGAAAATTGCACTGTGGGGGCTCGCATTCAAGCCCGAAACGGACGACATTCGAGAGGCACCGGCGCTGTACATGATTGATAAGCTCACGGCTGCAGGTGCGCAAGTGGTGGCATTCGACCCGGAAGCAATAGACAACGTCCGCGGCCGCATCGGCGACCAGATTCAATACGCCTCGGACCACATGGAAGCACTGCATGGTGCCGACGCCCTGCTCATCTG
>CALGDB010000176.1 GCA_937884175.1 uncultured Flavobacteriales bacterium | reverse complement strand
GGCCAGCCCCATTACGATTCTACTCATGCGTTCTGTTTTGTGGGAACAAAGCAAGAACGGTTAGAGGCCGCAGTTTTCAAGACCTCATTGGCGGACGTTGATTTTTTGCAGACGGATTTAGGCGTTGAGCTCCACCGAGACGGGGCAGTGATCTGAGCCGAATACCGCGGTGTGGATGTCGGGGTTGTGTATGCTGGATGTTAGTCGCTCGCTTACGAGAACGTAATCCAATCGCCATCCGACGTTTTTTTCACGGGCACCACCCCGGTAACTCCACCAGGAATAACCAATTTGATTGGGATTCGCGTCCCTCCATGTGTCGCGCAGGTTCGCGTGTTTGAGCAATGTGCTCATGCCGTCAATCTCGTCCTGGGTGTACCCTGGAGTTTTGTTGTAATTAGCATCGGGCCGGGCTAGGTCAATGGCCTTGTGGGCCACGTTGAGGTCCCCGGTTACCACGACAGGCTTTCGCGCATCGAGCCGTTGGATGTATTCGAGAAAGGCCTGGTCCCATTGCTTTCGGAACGGCAGCCGCTTGAGGCCAGACGAAGAATTTGGTGTGTATACTGTTACGAAAAAGAAGGTATCGAATTCTGCACACAAGACACGGCCCTCTTGGTCCAATTCTTCGATACCAATTCCATCTTGGACAGATAGGGGGGTGATTTTGGTCAAAATGGCGGTTCCTGAGTATCCTTTCTTGGCGGCTGAACTGGAATAGATCTCATACCCTGCCGTGCCATCGAGGCCAAAAAGCGCTTCTCGAACTTGGTCGTCCTGTGCCTTGGTCTCTTGTAGCCCCAACACGTCTGGGTCCAACGCCTTGAGGATTTCCCCAAAATCTTTTTTCACCACGGCACGGATGCCATTAACGTTCCAGGAATACAGTTTCATACGGGCGGGATTTTATCGGTTCGGTTGAACCAAAATTGGATGTGTCGCAGCATTTCTGTGAGGTTGCCCTCCGCAATGGGCATGCCGTATTCCATCAGGTGCGCGAGGTACGTTTGGTGATCGCCGAATTCCCGGGCCTGTTCCATGTTGATGAAATGCTGTTCATCTGGGCACGGATTGATGTGAGAAAGGATGTAACTGTCGCGCTCTGCGCAGTAACCAACGGCGCACATGCCATCGAGGTCGTGTCCGAGTTCCAGAATCCACGGCAGATGCAAGAACCGATCTTTCCAAAGCGGCATGTATCCCATGCTGAAATAGGGGTAGTACCAGGTAGTGGCTGGAATGTTCTTTTCCAGCAATGCACTGGCGAGTTGGTGCATGGCCGTGCGAAGTCGATGGGCAACGCTTTGCTCTTTATTGAAATTGGCGTATTTGCCCCACCGCTTGTTCGGTGTGTAGTACTCCATTTCGCCAAGTTTCAATTTGTAGTCGAATGCGGAAGGTAAATCGAGTACGTATCCCGGATAATACCACTTTCGCCCGGTATGCTGGCCGAACTCAACTTCCTTGAGCATGGTGTACATGCCCAAGCTGTATTCGCTGTATTCTTCATCGTATAGCGCAAGCAAAGAAGCCATGGAGCGGTCCCCGAGGTCGAAAAATGATACGGCGATCAGGCGGTCGCCATCGTAAACACAGACTTCTTGGGTGTCAAACACTGTTGAATGAAAACCGGCATGCAGGTATTCGTCCAACGTGTCGTGGATGAAACCTTTGAAGCGGATCTTGTGCGCGGCGTAGAGCCGTTGCCGGCTTTGGCTGATTTTGGCTGGGCCGATGGCCACGGTGAACCGTTTTTCAACCTTTCGCTTGATTTTGCGCTGTGACTTACTGAGCGTGTGCTTGCGCAGGTCAAGGCGGATGTTGACGACCGAATATACCCTTGCGTCAATGCACAACAGGTCCATTTTGTATAACATAACCGACCCCCGGAACCACCCAGACGCTAGGTACTGGTCGTACCGAGTGTGGGTCAACTTTCGGGGGAAGTGGGTTTGTACGAGCACGCTTCGGCGGATTAGTCAGAAGTAGTGGTCATCAATTCCTTCAAACCACCCACACTGCTCATTAAGCCGCTTGCTTCATATGGCATGAAGACGGTTTTGCTTCCAGCTCCGCCTTCCTTCAATACTTCTTCAATGGTCTCAATGTATTTCACCGCAATTAAATACTGCGTAGGGTCGGCCTTGGTGTCGGCTACGGCTGCTGCAATTTTCTGAATGGCTTCAGCCTCGGCTTGAGCAACGGCTAGACGGGCAGTTGCCTCGCCTTCCGCCTTCAAAATTCGGGCTTGCTTTTCGCCTTCGGCTTGGTTGATGTCCGCGCCTTTCTGCCCTTCTGCTTCCAGAATTGCTGAGCGTTTTGTTCCTTCAGCTTCAATGATTTGGGCGCGGCGTGTGCGTTCAGCGCGCATTTGTTTCTCCATCGCCTCCTTGATGTCCACGGGCGGGTTGATATCCTGTAATTCGACGCGGTTCACTTTGACCCCCCACTTATTGGTTGCTTCATCCAAAATGGAGCGCAATTTCATGTTGATGGTATCGCGGGAAGTCAAGCATTCGTCCAGTTCCAGCTCACCGATGACGTTCCGCAAGGTGGTTTGCGTCAGCTTTTCAATGGCATTGGGTAGGTTGTTGATTTCATAGACTGCCTTGACCGGATCTGTGATTTGGAAATAAATCAGCGCATTGATTTCGGTAACCACATTGTCCTTGGTGATGACTCCTTGCTTGGGGAAATCAAAAACGGTTTCGCGCAAGTCTACACGGTCTTTCAGTTTGTACTGCACCACTTTCTGTCCATTGGGCCGTTCGGCGATAACGCGCCATGCGATGTCACGTGGTCGGTCGATGATGGGGATGATGACGTTTATACCAGCAGTAAGGGTGGTTCGATACTTGCCAAGGCGCTCTATGACCATGGATTCGCTTTGGCGAACGATGCGAACGCCTTTGACGATGATAACCGTGGCGAGTAGAAAAAATAACGTAGCGAGGACGGTTCCAGCTGTCATGTCGAGGAAGGTTTCAATGAGACAATAAGAGTGTTGCTTTCGACTTTGTTGATAATCGCGATTTTGCCCGACGTAGCACGGCTGGCTTCCTCCCGAACGAGAAGTTCGGCGCGCCAGTCGTCGCCGTCCACCTTGCACCGGCCCATTCCGGATGAGGGGTCAAATGCTTTAGTAATAATGCATTCTCTTCCCAGCAGCGCATCCACACCAGAGAGGCGCTCGTTACCTGAGAACCCCATTTTGAGGGCAAATGGACGCAAGAACACAAAAGCCAAAAGGGCAGTCAGCGCGGAAACTACCAGTTGCATTTCGAATGATGCGTTCAACGTGGCTGCGACTGCTCCCCCTAAACTCCCCAAACCTAGGCACGCCAAGACGAATCCAGGCACGAATACCTCGAGCACCATGAGGCCTATTCCGACCGCAATCCAAATTTGCCACGCTTCCCATACCATGCTTCGAAAGTTAAGGCGTTTTGCGGTCATGTGGAGCATGGATACCGACCAGTTCGTTGTGCAGGTTGAGCACTTGGCGCAGCAGGTTGTTTTCATCCGCATTATCTACCACAAAATGCGCGTGTTCCCTCCGCGCTTCATCCGAAAGTTGCTGCTGCATTCGTTTTTTGATTTGAGCAGGATCGATTCCCAGCCGTCCCGTAGCTCGGGCCAAACGAACAGCTTGAGGAGCCTGGACGACCGCAACCAAGTCGCATTGTTTGTACCCACCGGTTTCGATTAAAATGGCTTCTTCGCGAACGACATAAGGCGAATTGGATCGCTCCGATTGGAGGGCATGCCATGCTTGAAAATCCCGTGCGACGGCCGGGTGGACGACTGCGTTCAATTCCGCGAGTTCCTCGGAATTGGAAAACACGATGTCTGCGAGCACCTTGCGGTTAATGTTCATGAGTTGACCGTCTTGGTAGCATCCGCACATTTCTCCGAATCGGTCCACAACCCACGCACGCAAATTAGCATCGCGTTGATAGAGTGACTTGGCTCGAGCATCAGCGTCGAAAACAGGAATCCCAAGGCTCTCCAAAATTCCCGCAACGGTGGTTTTTCCGCTACCAATTCCACCTGTCAGGCCAACAACTGGCAAAAGGTAGGGTGAGGATGTGGAAAAATCGTGCATGCAGCAAAGGTCTATCAATTCATTCAATGCCTGACCTTTGCACCATGAGACACCTTTTAGCACCTTCGATTCTGGCGGCAGATTTTGCCAATTTGCAACGTGATGTAGAGATCGTCAACACGTCGGAGGCGGATTGGTTTCATTTGGATGTCATGGACGGCGTGTTCGTTCCCAACATCAGTTTTGGTATGCCGGTGATGAAAGCCATTGCCAAACACGCCAAAAAGCCACTGGATGTGCACCTGATGATTGTCGATCCCGATCGGTACATTGATGCATTTCATGATTTGGGAGCCGACGTATTGACCGTGCATTATGAGGCGTGCACTCACCTTCACCGCACTCTTCAGGCCATCCGGGCCAAGGAAATGAAAGCAGGAGTCGCCTTGAATCCGCACACACCGGTATCCTT
>CALGDB010000175.1 GCA_937884175.1 uncultured Flavobacteriales bacterium | reverse complement strand
GACGGCAACTACACGGTGACGCTAACGGTAAGTGACAGTGACTTTAATACTGATGAAGCGTCGTCCACGATCACGATCAGTTCGGCAATTTTCACCGCCGCCGACTTATCCACTACCACCGGTAAAATCTGGCGATTGGATGGTGAAGGCTCTTATTACGTTGGCCCAGATCAAGGTAGCGGAGCCTACTGGGGTGGTCTCGACGCCGCAGGAGTTGTGGAACGCTATTGTCAGATGGATGATGAGTTCATCTTTTATGATGACGGAACGTTCATAATAAATACCCAAGGAGACGTGTGGGCAGAGAGTTATATGGGGGGTAATAATGAATGCCTTCTGGATGAGGAACTCGTAGCACCATTTGACGTTTACGGTTCAGGCGAACACTCTTTCTCAGCTACAGGTGCAGAAATCACGGTTAACGGTCTCGGGGCATACATAGGATTCAACAAGGCTTATAATGGCGTTGAATTACCTGGAGACGGCTCTGGCACTCCGGCTTCAACAATAACATATGAGGTATATGAATACAGTGACGTAGACGGTATCCAGCGCTTAACAATTACTGTAGCCTATGGATCAGAAACTGACCCTGATTATTGGAATATGAGGATGATTTCTGAATAACGAAACAGAACCACATCTTTAGAAAGGGAATTTGCAGTTGCAGATTCCCTTTTTTTATTCATTTTTTATGTTTTCCACCTATTCCGACAACTTAATGAATCTTCCCAAGTCGACTGTCTCGTCCTCACGAAGAATAAACACATTGTACAGGCCAGCTGCCCAGTCGCTTACATCTATTTGCTCTTGGATTGTGGAGACATCGCGAAAGACCCTGCCATACACCGGGCGCCCTCGATTATCGTAAATACTCAGCGTGAGGTCTTGACGGAAGAATAATCCAAACGCAATGTTCACGTTATTCACCGTTGGGTTCGGGTAGACATGGACCGTTTGAAAAGTAAAGTCAAACGTTGTTTCGTCGTCTTCATCTTCAACTTCACCGAGATAATCGAACCTCAGCCAATTCATATTGAATGGTGCAGCTGTTACGAGAATGCGTAATTGATAGTCACCAGAGGCATTTAATGTCACCGTTTCGGTAGTCGTCTGCCATTCTTGCCAGTCACCTGTAGCAGGAAACTCAGCTGCGCACACATAAGTATCTATACCGCTATCGTGGAGAAGCACCAATTCTGCACTTCCATCACTCTGTGATGCAGTACGGAAGGAAACATCATAATCTCCACTGTACAAGACGTTTACGTCATAGATCATGTAGTCTCCTGGATCAAGATATCCAACATTCAAGCCACCACCAACGTCAGAAGTACTTTCAAGTTCAACACCTTCGGCTTCTACAAAATTTTCTACTTCAATCCACCCCGGTATTGGATATACAAAGTCCAAGGTATTATCCACAGGTTCATCGGTGAAGCTCTGCAGATTACCTCCATCATTTGCCAAGATATTTGAGCCCGAATACGATATTGTCAAGTCTTGAGTCGCAAGAAGTAAGTCATCCATTTCAAACACAATGGTTTGGTCATTTTCAAAACTCATTCCAAAGGCACTAAAAGTCAAAGGTTGCCCACCATCGAAAATTTGAAAGTCAGTTGACTGCGCGACAAGCGGCTGAGCAATAGGCTTATTCAAAGTCAATGCAATTTGCCCCGAATTCAGCGTTCGTGCGGTCAGGAATGCCATATCCACTTCATCCGCCGGCACCCCAGTGTATGAAAAGTCGAAACTGCTTAGATTGAAGCCAGACTGATCAGCAAAAAATCGCATCTTATGCTGACCCTCAAGTAACAAAACGTCTTCGACCACAACGTTCGACCAATTGTTCAAGCCGCCTGTTGTCTGCACATTAATTGAAGGTGTGACTTGAATGCCATCAACATTCAAATGGAAAACGCCGTTCGAGCCGTCCGCCGCCACCCGAACTGCGATGTCATATAGTCCGGATATTTGAACTTCCACTGTGTAGTCCATCCACTCGTCCATTGAAATCCATCCTACATTGTAGCCATTTGAATTTGATTGGTCAGTGGAAAATTCGATATCGACACCGTCGTTACGGTATTGCCAGCCGTTATTCCACGCCGTGAATTCTCCAGTCGTCACGTGGAACGTGGCCACCTGTTCGTCATTGTAGGCATAGCCTTGGCGGCCCAAATCAAAATCCGTTGCATACACTAAGCCCGGCACCGTATGCGGCGCACCAAGGAAAGGCTTAGTCTCATCCGTAGCGACCTGCCGGAACATAGCATCGGGGACATTGGTTTGGATGACGCAATTCTCCGTCTTCAGTCCCTCAGCCAATTCCATCAACGAAGCGGTAGCGACTTCCACCGAAGGCTGAAGTGCATTACCGTTCCAGTAGTCCAAGAGGTCCTGGTAGCCGTCTGTCTTTGCAATGGACATGGGGCAGGAAATGCTTTCGATTTTCTTCAGCGGCCACCAAGCCCAGCCCATATTTAAGTCCTCGAGCAAGTGAATGGCATCCCGGAACCAAGCATTTCCGTTTTCACCGCTTTCCCCGACGTAAATCGGTACATTATGTTCATCACGCAGGGTTGTGACGAACTGCATGTCCACAGGCTCATTTTTGCTCCAATATTTGTGTGGCGAGTATACCAGTTGGTCGTCCCACGGCGGGGTCAAACCAGTGAAGTCATTGGCAAACCAGTTACCCTCGATGAAAATGATATGGTCCGGGTCGACCGTGCGGATGCTGTCCGTGCACTGCATGTACAGACTTCGCAATGCCGAACCATTCGGAAGGTTCCAGTTGGGTTCGTTGAGCAAGTCGTACCCCGCGACCCATTGCTCGCCCACATAATGCTCGGCGATGCGCTTCCAAAGCGCCACCATTTTATTCTTATTTTCCTGACTCTCCCAAAGAGAAGGCTTTGCCGGATTGTAGTCCGAAATCTCCTGCGCGTAGCCCTGACCGCCGGGAGCTGCGTGCAGATCCAAGATGACGTACATCTCGTTGGCCGCGCACCAAGCCACCAAGCTGTCGGTTAATTCAAACCCGGTGTCAAGCCAGGTGTTTTCGCCGGCTACCGGCTCGTCCTCAATAGGAAGGGTCCATAGGTTGTAGTGCATAGGCAAGCGCACAGAGTTGAATCCCCACGCTTTGAGCGAGTCGATGTCCGACTTCTGCACGTGGTTTTGCAACCAAGCTTCGTACCAATCGTCGGTGTTTTCAACCCCGATAAGGTCTTCAATCATGGCGCGGATCTCGTATTGGGGACCAGCAAACCCGCTGGTTTGCATCATGTAGCCCTCTTGCACCATCCAACCGCCCAAGCCCATTCCCCGGAGCAACATCGGCTCGCCAGCCTCATTCACAATGTTTTGGCCATCAACACTCAAAAAATGCTGGGCAGTGATCGGCCCTAGGCCGAAAAAAACAAGCAAAACAATGAATACGCACCTCATGTCCTTGTGATTAAGTTCGCTAAATTTATGCGTGTGAAAAATACAACCTTTTGCGATACCCAGAAGCCCTAAGGGTGTTGCAAATCATTGTTTCAAAACGCCCTTGAACTCATGCCCAAATTTTCTGTGCTTGCACTCCTTTTCATCGCTGTCGTCTGCGTCCAATGTGGCAAGGATGATGCCCCAAGCGTGGTGCCCAACGTGTACTTCCCCATCGATGTGAGCGCACTGGAATCCCCCGAAAATTCAACCTTCGACTTTCCTCTGGTGCTGGACCGAAGCACCGACCGTGCGGTGACGGTTGTGTACGAAACACGCCCGTGGACCGCAACGGAAGGAGAGGACTTCGTTCCTGCATCGGGCTCCATTACGTTTGCCCCGGGCGAGACGTCTGCCACCATTTCGGTGGAAATTGTCATTGACGAGTACATCGAAGAGGACGAGCAGTTCCGCGTCGTTTTGGTCGAGTCGCAGAATGGGCTGTTCCTCGACGGCATCCAGCAAGCCATCGGTACCATCCGCAACGACGACACTGCCATCCAAGTCACTACGGAAGGATACGTTACTGCCGACAGCTACGTCGGTAAGACCCTCGTATGGTCAGACGAATTCGAAGGTGACCAAATCGACCTCAACAATTGGACCTACGATTTGGGCGCACATGGTTGGGGCAACCAAGAGCTTCAACTGTACACCTCAAGCAGCGAAAATTCTTACGTCCACGACGGCAACCTGATGATCGTTGCGAAAGAGCAAGGAGCAATGTACACCTCTGCCCGCATGAAGTCCATTGACTTGCAGGAATTTCAATACGGCCGCATCGACGTGCGAGCCGTCTTGCCGAAAGGCCAAGGCATCTGGCCGGCCATCTGGATGCTCGGCGCCAACTTCCCAACCGTAGGTTGGCCGGCATGCGGTGAAATCGACATCATGGAACTCATCGGTTCATCCCCCAACTATGTGCACGGCACCGTACACTACGGCAACGACTATACGCAGCATCAGTTCACCGGTCAAGGCACGGGGATTCCGTTTGGCGAAACCTTCTCGGACGAATTCCACGTTTTCTCCATCGACTGGAACGCGCAGGGCATCACGTGGTACTTGGACGATGTGGAGTTCTTCAGCATTGACCAGTCTGTGAGTGGCAACCAGAACTATCCGTTCGACAATTCGTTCTTCTTCATCTTGAACATTGCCGTCGGCGGACAGTGGCCAGGCTACCCGGACGAAACCACAGAATTCCCACAATATATGGCGGTGGACTACGTGCGGGTCTTCCAGTAACTTCGTTGGCATGAAGTTTCATGCCGCATTGGCCGTCGCGTTGCTCGCCGCGGCCTGCTCCCCTGCCGAAGCACCTGTTGAACACTGGAAACGGTGCGATGAATCAGCGGCCCTTGCCGCCAACGCCGAGCACGAGAATGTGCGCATGCGCTACCAGCTGATTCAATCAAAGTTTCAAGACAAAAATGAGCTCTGGGCGCCGTTTGAAAAGGCGTTGAATGCGTTTGGTGAAAACCGCTACGCCGAGCTTGCACCGCTCGTTCTCGAGCAGGACATCCCCACCCTTCAAGGCCACGTGGCCAACGGCCGCATGACGTACGAAGACTTGACGACTTTCTACCTCTACCGCATCCGAAAACTTGAGTCTGACTCCAGCACCACCCTGCATGCGGTCGTTGCGCTGAACCCTGAAGCCATTGAAGAAGCGCGTGAATGCGATCGCCAGCGGGAAGAGGCCGCGCACCCCATCCACGGCATGCCCATCCTGTTGAAAGACAACATCAACACGGCGAATATGCCGACCACGGCCGGTGCTGCCTTGCTGGCCGATCACATGCCTCCAGCCAACGCCTTCATCGTCGACCAACTCAGCGCCAGAGGCGCGCTCATCTTGGGCAAGGTGAACCTCAGCGAATGGGCTTACTTCTTCTGCGACGATTGCCCCCTTGGGTACAGCGCAGTAGGCGGCCAAACCCTCAATCCATACGGCCGGGGAGAGTTTGAAACCGGTGGCTCAAGCGCCGGAAGCGGCGTCGCTGTCGCGGCGAACTACGCCGTCGCAGCCATCGGCACCGAAACCTCGGGTTCCATCCTTTCTCCCTCGAGCATGAATTCCGTGGTGGGATTGAAGCCGACCATCGGATTGGCCAGCCGAACGGGCATCGTCCCCATCTCGAGCACGCTTGATACCCCTGGTCCTATGACCAAAACCGTCATCGACAACGCCATTGTGCTGGACGCGATGGACGGAGAGGACGAAGCCGATGCCATCACTTTTGAAGCGCCTGCACAACGCACCTTCTTTCAAGCCTTTGCCACGGGTACGCTCGAAGGAAAACGATTGGGAGCGATCGCTGCGCTGGTGGAAGGCGATTCCCTCTACGCCGCAGCGGTGGAGGCCATGCGTGCGTCCGGCGCCGAGGTCATTGAAATCACTCCGCCAGACATCGGCCTTAATGGATTCCTGTCCGTTTTGAATGGCGAAATGATCCGCGACCTCCCGCATTACTTCAACACGGCAGCCGCGCCGGAGTTTGACGGAATGGATGTCGCCGGTGCCATGGCCTTCAACCGCGCCGACAGTGCGCTGCACATGCCCTATGGACAAGCCCGCTTCGAAGGAATCGTGGCGGACCCAATCACCGAGAGCGGCTTGGACAGCCTCGTCGCTATACTTCATGCGGAAGGTCGGCGGTTTTTTGACGAGCCAATGGCAGAATTCGACCTTGACGCCGTGCTCTCCATCAACAACTACCACGCTGCGAACGCCGCCGTAGCTTACTATCCGGGACTTACCGTACCCATGGGGTATTACGCCAACGGGGAACCCGCCGGCCTGACCTTC
>CALGDB010000174.1 GCA_937884175.1 uncultured Flavobacteriales bacterium | reverse complement strand
TTGCATTGCCTGGGCACGGCCCTACCTCTTTCCACAGTTGGAGGAAGAAGGCTTGTTCTTCGGCTTATTTGCATGTAGTTTCCTGTGGTTCCTTCCTATTTTGATTAGCACAAAAGGCCAGCACAAATTGGCCCAAAGACGCGATGAGTTGCTGCGGGATGCCGTTGAAAAAAGTAAACAACAAGAAACTCAAGAATCAGCTATTGCTTGATTGTACCTTGCGGGCATGACGTGCGCCCGCTTCATCCTTTTCCTTTTTCTCCTATCCTGCATCGGATGGCCATGCCTTGGGCACGCGCAGGAACTCGTCAGTAACCATTGGGTCATTGGCGCGTGGACGCCCGGTGCTGGGGGCATTTGGCCTGCAGTATTGCAAACGAATGACACCAACAACCGAGAGTTGGATGTTCAAGGCTTCGGCGCAGTGCAGTACAGTCCGGGCGCATTGCTCCGGGGCGCCTTTTGGGACTGGCCATCTTCAGGGGGCGTTGGCTGGCAGCTGGGCATGACGTGGGACTGGACACACGACCGACTCTACACCCATGGGTACGCCGAACATTGGCGTATTGCCGGCGTCAGCGTAGACGACTGGAATGAGGCGTGGCAATGGGGCACATGGGATGGCATGGGCTGGGCTTGGAATCCAACCGAGGCCGACATCGCGCTTGCCCGGACAGTTGGCACCGTTGGCTACAGCCTGGGTCCATCACTGGCAATCGAAGCCGGGAACCGCCGCCACCATTGGGGCAAGGGCTGGCGTTCCCTGTGGCTGGACCGGCAAGCCGCGCCACTTCCGTTTGCGCGCATCGTATTGAACACCGAGCGCATCTCTTATGTGCACATGATCGCGCGCACTCAACACAGGAGCGTCGGCAGCCCGGCAGATTTTCCGGGTTCCGAACAGCTAAGCCCAGGCGCTTACGTTAACAAACGCAGCAGCTGGTTGGCAAGCCACGCCATCGAAGTGGCAATCGCTCCCGATTGGACCGGCACCTTATTCGGCGCCGTTACCTGGTTGGGAACCGACAGCGGCTACACTTCGCGGTTTGAACCGGTCTATGCCTTACCCGTAATCGCCTTCCGACCAGCCGAATACGCCTTAGGATCAGCGGATAATGCGTTGATTGGTGCGGCGCTCGCATGGGTGCCCGCTTGGGGCAACAACACCCTCCAGTTACACGGTCAACTGGTGCTAGACGAATTGGTTGTCAGCCAAGTATTCAGTCCGGATCAGTGGTGGGCCAATAAATGGGGATTGTTGGGGACCGCTTCGTGGCGACATCCCTCCAATGGATGGAGCGCTGTGGCCGAGGCCTGCGCTGTCCGCCCCTACACCTACGCGCATGCGGCGCCCGCTCAAAGCTGGACACACAACCGCCAACCACTCGCCCACCCGGCGGGCGGCAATTTCATTGAAGGCCGCATCCATGCGAGGTGGGAACGTGCTGATTGGAGTGCACACGCAGGTATCGTCTTGCGGCAACAGGGAGCGGATGAAGCCGTTGGACTCGATAAAGAGCCCGCGTTCAGCATCGGTTCCAACCCGCTGCTCTCCTACGTTACACGTCCCGCGGATTACGGAGTGGAATTGGGCTACACCGGTGACGGCATCGCCGGCGACACCGACCTCATCACGCAACGGCTATTGTGGATCGACGTAGGCCGCGACATCCCAAGACTCGACGGGCAGCAAGTGTTCGTCCGCGCCATGCAAAACCACCGCGCGGGCGACCTAGGAACCGAAAACTGGTGGCGATTGGAATGCGGTATTCGGCTTAACCGTGTCCTTGAAGAACGGAATTGGTGAGGAGATATCCCGCGCTGCTGTGTAATTTTGCCCCCCAACTTGGGTTCATGAAAGACATCGCAGCTCTCTTTAAGATACGCCTCGGCTTCTTCGTGGTCATGTCTGCGATCCTCGGCTGGTTCATGGCCGTTGAGACCTTGGACCTCAAAAGCTTCCTGCTTCTGACCATCGGCGGCTACCTACTCACCGGTGCCTCGAACGGATTGAACCAGGTCATTGAAAAACGCTTGGACGGCTTGATGGAGCGCACCGCCGAACGCCCGCTTCCCGCTGGTCGCATGGAACCCTGGCAGGCGATTCTCTGCAGTGCACTAGCTGGTATCATCGGCTTGGGGTGCTTGTTTACCTTGAATCCACTCAGCGGATGGTTGGGCGTTGCGGCATTGGTTTCATACGCGTTTATCTATACGCCGCTAAAGAGCCGTTCGACCCTCAGCGTGTTTGTTGGGGCCTTCCCCGGTGCATTGCCACCCATGATCGGGTATGTTGCGGCCACAGGGGACTTCGGCATCGAACCTGGGACGTTATTTGCTGTTCAGTTTATGTGGCAATTCCCGCATTTCTGGGCCATCGCTTGGCTCGCCCACGACGACTATCAGAAAGCTGGGTACCATATGCTGCCCTTCCGGGCCGGACGAACCAAAGAAAGCGCTTGGCAAATCTTGATGTACACCGCGTTTTGCATCCCTGCATCGTTGCTACCGTGGGCCCTTCCGACGGGATCTCCGATGGTCGGCAACATCGCTTTGAGCGTGGCCATCCTCTGCGGAATCGGATTCATGATCCCAGCCGTAAAGCTCTACAGCACCTTGGACAGCAAGCACGCGCGGCAACTGATGTTTGCCTCGTTTGCGTACCTGCCGGTGGTACAAATCGCCTACGTAATTGATAAAATTTGATTGAACATGGCCCAGACCTCAGCTGCCAAACCCGACGTTTTTGAAGGACACGACCCCGCAATCCGCGAGCGCACGAAGAAGATGTTGATGTACTTCATCGTCTTCGCCATCATTATGCTGTTCGCGGGTTTTACCAGCGCCTACATTGTCTCCAACATGGGCCAATACTGGGTGCACGTGACGCCTACCACGCCGTTTTGGATTAGCAACGGTTTGTTGATACTTTCCTCGGTCGCATTGTGGTTGGCCGTGCGGTGGATGCGAGCAGGAAACAAAGTCAAAACCCTCGCAGCCTTGGGCGGCACACTGCTGTTTGGTATCGGTTTCACCGTGAGCCAAGCGGAAGGCTGGCAAGGCATGGCCGACTTGGGCATGGGCTGGTCGGTGAGTGAACATGACTCGGGCATGGACGCCTACCGGTGGAACAGCATCGAATCCATCATGGGGAGCGGCGCCGTCTACGGCGAGGATTATGAAGTTTCTCGCAACGGCCTTCCGTTGATCTACAGTCCCGAGCGCCAAGAATTTTACGCTTCGAATGACGAGCTGATGGTCAAGCCAATAACGCGGGACGTAGCACGCACCTCCAACTCCGGTGGTGGGTACCTGTGGGCGTTGATTGCAGTGCACATTTTGCACCTCATTTTCGGGTTTATTTACCTCGTTGTCAATGGCATACGCGTGGCCTTGGGGGCCATCCACTCCGGCGATGTGGTCCGGCTCCAATCCCTTAGTATTTACTGGCATTTCATGGGTGCTCTGTGGCTGTACCTATTTGCGTTTTTGTTCTTCTTGAACTAAAAATCCGTGGGTGAATTGAACGAAATACCCCGTTGATTGTTTCCAAGCTACGAAAAAGGTGTTTCGTTGCAGGCAATTGACTAAATTTGATTCGAAATTGTAGTCATGGGCGGAGAAGCAACGAAATCCATTGCGAAAGATGTCCTCTGGGGAGGAGGTCGCTCACCTTTCAGCGTGAGTTATGGTAAGATGATGATGTGGTATTTCCTCGTTTCGGACGCGTTGACATTCGGAGGATTGCTCACAGCGTATGGATTCGTTCGCGCAAGCAGCACGGATGCTTGGCCCATCGGCGAACAGGTTTTCCGCGCACTCCCTGGATTGGACGGAGAATATCCGCTTATTTATGTCGCCTTGATGACATTCATCCTCATCGTGTCTTCGGTAACCATGGTACTCGCTGTCGAGGCCGGTCACCGCAACGATAAGAGCGGTGTCATCCGCTGGCTCGGATTGACCATCATCGGGGGTTTTTTCTTCCTCGGCTCCCAGGCTTGGGAATGGTCGCACTTTATCCACGGCAGCGGCGGTTCGTTCCTGTTGGCAGAGAACGTCACAGTCACAGCAGACGACGGCGAAGTGTTCAACCTGTCCAAGGGGGATCCGGTCTTCATGGACCATCACTTCGGTCACTTGGTTGAGCCTTGGATTGAAGGCGAACCCAACGTCTCTTTCGTAGAGAATGATCACGGCATCAAGCTGGTTGAGGTTGGTGAGCACTCCCACGAAGCGGAATTGCACGCATTGACGCTCAACAAGTACGTCGAAAACGAATCCTTCGTCAGTGGCGATGAGGCCATGAAGCTTTGGAATGCCCGCTCAGGCACCTTCGCTTTTGGGGCAAACATGCACGACAATGAGTACGCGATTCAGCAAGCTTACGCAAACTTCTTTTTCTTCATCACCGGGTTCCACGGATTCCACGTATTCTCAGGTGTAGTCATCAACATCATCATTTTCATTATGGTGATTCAAGGCGTATTTGAACGCCGCAAGCACTACGAAATGGTGGAGAAAATCGGCCTGTACTGGCACTTCGTAGACCTGGTATGGGTCTTTGTTTTCACCTTCTTCTATCTGGTCTAACCCTGCTCAGTTTTAACCCCAGCAACCATGGAACGCGACGACCTCATTGTAAACGATAGCTACGCCCTCAATTCCCATCACAGCGAAGAAGAAGGCGCCAAGATTCGCAAGAACATTTGGAAGGTTACGGGCATCCTCACCTTGCTGACGACAGTAGAAGTCCTGATGGGCATCTACTTCAAGCGCTCGGAAACGTTCACCTGGACCATGATAAAGTGGTCATTCATCATTCTGACGTTGGTGAAGGCTGCGTACATCGTTTTGGTGTTCATGCACCTAGGGGATGAGCGCAGCAACCTGAAAAAGGTCATCATTGCACCCTACATGCTCTTCATTGGGTACCTGATATTCATTGCCATCTCCGAAGGGTTCGGGCACTTGGGCAACTTCAATACCCTGCACTAATCCGGTGCATTTCAGCCTTTCAGGGGTTGAACTTCACCACCGTTTCACCGGTTTCTTCCCTGTGAGCATACCCCTTTTCAAAGCCCTCAAGAAGTATGCGGTCCTATTGGGCATCATGCTGGCGTTGCCTTTGATTGGGCTCATGGTTTTGGGCGTCCACGGAGAGCACCACTTCAACACTCTCCCTTACTTCACCGAGGACGGCACAACCGAAGAATTCAGCGAAAGCGCTCAACAAGTGCAACCGTTCGTTTTGACCAATCACCTAGGCAAGCCATTCGATTCCCGATCGCTCGACGGCAAGGTGTGGCTGGCGGCCTTCTTTGCGACCGATGCGCCGCACGTGGCGCAAGTGACCAAGCAACTGCTCTGGCCCAACTTTCGGTACCGCGACGAGAGCGACATCACCACCGTGTGCTTCACATTGGACGCTGAACACGACACGCCCGAAGTACTGGCCAAGTATGTCCAGCGCAATACGCGCTACAACGGTTTTGACGGGAAGTGGCAATTCCTCACCGGCGAGCAAATCGACATCGATGCCATCATTGCGGAGTCTTTCATGATCGAGCGGGACCCCTCGGACCCCGACAACATCGCCACGCTTTGGCTGGTGGACTGCAAAGGCTACCTACGCGGTGTGTATCACGCGGCTTCTGAAGATGCCATCAAGGACGCCGTGGAAGACATTGCCTTGCTCCAAAAAGAAATGGACGAGGCGGCTTATACGAAGAAAAAGCGAGCAGAAGCCCTCGCCGACCTCCCTGCACTGCCCGTGCTGGGGCCGGAGGGGCACACGGTTCCGCCGTTTGCGTTTCTCGATAGCGACAGCGTTGAGTTTTCCCACCACGATTGTGCCGGGCAGCTGCGCGTGATTGACTTTTTCTTCACGACGTGCCCAACGATTTGTCCCATCATGTCCAGCCAAATGGCACGCCTTCAAGCCGGTATTGAGGCGAAGGGAATGAAGGGCGACGTCCGGCTCATCAGTCACTCCGTCGACCCGGAGAACGACACGCCTTCGCAGCTGAAAGAATACGGGGAGCGACTCGGTCAGGACCCCGAGGTGTGGAAACTGCTGACCGGCAACAAAGAAGACCTCTACGACCTCGCCCGCAACGGGTACTTCCTCACGGCCATTGAAAGCGATACCGCAGCTGGTGGCATCTTCCACAGCGATATCTTTGCAGTTGTCGACCGCAGCAACCGCATCCGCGGGTACTACGACGGCACCGACACCGAAGAGGTGGATCAGCTGCTAGAAGCCGTCGAGCAACTCTGGGCCTTCAACGAATAAGCCATGGTAAACAACGAAACAAACGTCAAGCGCTTCATCTGGACCATGGCGGTGGTCATCCCAACCGTCGTTGCCCTGTTGTTCCTCATTCCACCGGTGGAGTCCCTCTCGGAATCCACCCGGCAATCGCTGTACATCCTTCCGAAGCTCAACGCCATCTTCAACGGCACCGCCTTTTGTTGCCTCATCGCGGCGTATGCGGCCATTCGCAGCAAGAACATCAAAGTGCACCGCACTTTCACCACCACTGCGCTAAGCTTGAGTGTGCTGTTCCTCTTGAGCTACGTCGCTTTTCACTTAACCACCGAACCCACCAAATTCGGCGGCGAGGGCTGGATCCGAACCGTCTACCTTTTCATCCTGATCTCCCATATTGTGTTGTCCACTGGCATCATTCCGTTGGTGCTTTTCACCTATGCCCGGGGGCTGGGGATGCAAGTGGAGAAACACCGCAGACTGGCCAAAATCACCTGGCCGATCTGGCTGTACGTCACCGCAACCGGGGTTATTGTCTACCTGATGATTTCACCGTATTACCCGCATTGACATGACTAAAGTGCGCAAATTTATCCCGCTCGTTTTGGCCTTGGTCGCGGCATTCGCTTGGGAACAGGCTACGGGGCAATGCGTTATGTGCAAAGCCGTGGCCGAAGACAGCGCCGACGACGGGGGGTTGGGCGCTGGATTGAACCGAGGGATTTTGTACCTGATGGCGGTTCCATATATTTTGCTTTCCGCCCTTTTCTTCGTACTTTATAGAAGGCGCAATAGTGCCTCTTAAGCGAAGAAACACATGACCTTTCCACCCTGCGTCCGCCTGCTCGGACTGCTTCTCGGACTCCTGAGTTGCGTGCACGGCACAGCTCAATTCGTGGTGGAACGCAGCCCATGGCTCGACGGAGAGGCCGTAACGGAAGAGCCGGTGCACCAGAAGTGGGCGGTGGCCGACCAATCCACTGCCCAACTCATTCGAGCGGAACTTACTGTGGAGGGACTGAATCCCCGCAAGCCCGTGCGATTGCGTGTCGATGAGGACACCACCATGAAATTGGCCCCCTATCGCCGGTACAGTCGGTTGTGCGTCGAGCCCGATTTCATGCTGTATGCAGACTACATCTACGCCGATCCGAACATCCAAGCGGATACGCTGCTCCTCGAACCCCTTGCCATTGGATTGGAAACAGCCCTGCCAGCCATTGAATTCATGCCCGGCACCGAAGACCTGTATTTCACCTCCGTGCCGGCCTTGGAAGCGTTGCGTGCCTTCATTGAGGTCAACCCAACCGTATCCGTGGCGATTATCGGACACGAAGGGGAAGGCACGACTGAACAGCACCGCACTAGCCGGAATCGGGCGCGAGCGGTGTTTGAATACCTCGTGTCTTCGGGGATCAAGGCGAACCGTTTATCCGTTGAGGGCCGCGGTTCAGCACAGCGCCTGTACCCCAAGCCGGCAACTCCGGAAGAGGCGGAAGCCAAACGGCGCATCAGCATTCGAGTTACCAATTACTGATAAAGCGTTCGCATACAGGCGCTTTAGGTTAATTTTGTCCATGCGCAAATTGAAACCTGCCATTCCACTTTCCGGAGCCTTGGTGCTTGGATTCATGGCCCTTATCCCTTTGCAAACTGCTGCACAAGAAGCGTGGTCCCTTCAACGGTGCTTGGATCATGCTTTTGAACACAACATCCAGATTCAACTCGGTCAACTGGGCGAGACCAGCGCAGCCATCGGCACGCAAACTGCAAAAGGTGCCTTTCTCCCGAACCTCAATGGAAACCTCTCCCACGGGTACAACTTCGGCCGAACCATTGACCCGTTCACCAACCAATTTGTGGAATCATCCGCCATTCGATCCAATAGTTTTGGCTTGAGCACCGGCATGGTGTTGTTCAACGGCTTTCAGAACCATCTGAACCTGCGCCGGGCCAAGTTGGCCCAGGAATCGGCAGCAGCCCAACGGGAAATCGCAGAGAACAATGTCGTCCTCACCATTGCTGGAGCCTTCCTGAACGTACTGTTCCAAGAAGAATTCGTGCGGGTAGCCGAATACAATCGCCAAGCGACAGCGCGTCAAGTGGACCGCATGCAGAGCATGGTCGCCGCCGGGGCAGCGGCCGAATTTGACCTCTACGATGTCGAAGCCCAATTGGCTGCAGACGAGGCGAACATCGTAAGCACCAAGAATGCCTTGGGATTGGCCAAGTTGAACTTGGTCCAGCTGCTTCAACTGCCCGTTTCAGAAGCCGATGATTTCGAACTTATTCGGCCTTCAGACGAAGACCTTCAACGCACGGATCTGCCCTCCTCACCCGCGGCGGCCGTGGCCTATGCCCTGGGCTCCTTTCCCGAAATTCGGCAAGCGGAGTTACAGGTTGAAGACGCCTTGATCGGGTTGGATATCGCAAAAACCAACCGCTACCCCCGTCTGTTTGCGAGCTACAACATCGGCACCGGCTACTCAGGTGCCTCCCGCAGCATTGACGGGGCGCCCTCAACGGAGGAATTTGTGCTGGGCTCGTTGGTAGTGGACGACAGTACGTCGTACGATCTCATTGCTCAACAAGAAGTCTACAACTTCATTACGACGCCGTTTGACGATCAGCTCAGCCAGAACTTCAACCAGAGCGTGTTCTTCTCCATGAGCATCCCCATCTTCAACAACTTCAGCGTGAAGTCCTCCATCGAACAAGCCGAAGTCTCTGCGTTGAGTGCTCAATACCAACTCGAACAGACCAAGCAGACGTTGACCACCAGCATCGAATCGGCCTGGGCCGATGCGCGTGCAGCCTCCGAACAGGCCGTGGCCCAAGAAGCTGCCTTGGTTGCGGCAGAGCGCGCCTTCCTAAATACCGAAAAACGCTACGAAGCAGGAGCTTCAACCGCCATTGACTATGCTGACGCCCGCACCTTGTTTGACAATGCCCGCGTAAACGCCCTTCGCGCCAAGTACGATTTAGCCTTCAAGAGCCGCATCCTCGACTTCTACATGGGCAAAGCCATGACCTTCCGATAACCCCCTGCTATGAAATTCACGAAAAAATTCTGGATCATCAGCACCGTTGCCATTGTGCTGCTCGGAATCGCCGGCAAGTGGTACGGCGGTCGGGAAACCTTGGACGAGGTGGATGTAGAGCAGGCTGCCGTTCGTGACATCGTCGAGCGCGTCTCGGCCTCGGGCAAAATTCAGCCGGAGACCGAAGTGAACATCACCGCCGAGGTGAGCGGTCAAATCCTCGCCTTGCCCGTTAAGGAGGGCGACCGGGTCGAAAAGGGCGACTTGCTTGTCCAGATCAACCCCGATTTGTACGAGGCAGCCCTCAACAGGACCCAAGCCGCAGCCAACAGTGCTCGGTCCAACCTCGCTTCGGCCAAGGCCCAGCACGCCCAAGCCAATGCCCAGTTTTTCGCCGCTGAAAAGAACTGGCAGCGTACCCAGCAACTGTTTCGCGACAAGGTGGTTTCGCAAGCGGATTACGACACAGGTGAGGCCAATTTTATCAGCGCAGAAGCGACCCTGATAGCGGCTTCTGAATCCATTCGCAGCGCAGAGTTTGCCATTTCAAGTGCCGAGGCCTCGGTTCAAGAAGCCCGTGACAACTTGAGCCGAACCACCTTGCTCGCCCCCCAGTTCGGTACCGTCACAGCACTCGTCAAAGAGGTCGGTGAAAGCGTGCAGGGCAACGGATTTACCGCAGGCGAAGTCGTCATGAAGGTCTCCGATCTTTCGATCATGGAAGTGGACGTCGAGGTAAACGAAAGCGACATCGTCCGCGTCGGCATGAACGACAAGGCGGAAGTGGAGGTGGATGCATATCTGGACGAAACCTTCATGGGCTCGGTCACCGAAATCGGCAACACGGCATTGAATGCGGGGCTCAACGGGTTCGCCATGGACCAAGTGACGAATTTTTCCGTCAAGGTGCGGCTTCAACCGGAGAGCTATGCAGAACTGTTCACCACCTTGGAAGATGCCTCCTCGCCGTTCCGACCGGGGATGAGCGCCAAAGTGGATGTGCTCACCCGGAGTGCCGACGCCGTGGTATCGGTGCCCATCCAATCGGTCACCACACGCGAATCAGTAACGGATGAAGAAGAAGATGAGTTGGGGGTGTTTGTGTTGGAGCCGAGCGGGGAGGTTCGTTGGCAACGGGTAGAAACCGGCATCCAAGACAACCGCTACATCGAAATCAAATCGGGACTTGACACCTCGCTGACCGTCGTGACTGGACCGTATCAAAGCGTTTCCCGCACGCTGGACGACGGTGATGCAGTCGAAATCAAAGCCCCCAAAGAAGTGGAAGAAGACCAATGAGCGCACGGATTTTAGCCCTCGAAACTTCGACCCTGTCGTGCTCCGTAGCGCTGTTTGACGGAGATGCCTGCGTGCATTCCGAACAGCGATGCGAGGAACAGCATGTGCACGCCTCTAAGCTGCTCCCCATGATCGATGCTGCGCTGAAAGCAGCGGGATGGCAAGTCTCAGACTTGGCATCAGTGGCCGTCTGTGCTGGGCCCGGGAGTTACACAGGGTTGCGTATTGGCACCTCAACTGCCAAAGGCATTTGCCATGCCCAAGGCATTCCCCTCATCGCCATCAACAGCTTGAAAATTCAGGCCTACCGTGCCGTGGCCAACAGTTCCCTCGAAGCGGGAGCAACGGTGATTGCCGTAATGGATGCGCGTCGGGATGAAGTGTACACGCAAACGTTTCGCTGGTCCGGTGATCGTTTCGACGCCTTGGATGAGACGCGGGCACTGGTCATCGAACCCCAGACCGGCGTGGATGTGCTCTTCCCCAGTGCCACCGATGATGCCATCGTCGTGGGCGATGCCGCTGACAAAACAGAGCGCTTGCTCGCAGAAACGGGCATCAAGTGGCAATTCACCTCAGCCCATCCGACCGCTGAATGCGCGCGTATTCCTGCGCTCGACGCTTGGGCGAATCAGCGCTTCGAAGACATCGCGTACTTCACCCCGGCCTACCTGAAGGACTTCCAAGCCGGCCAACCCAAAGATCCACTCGGGTTGCGCAAATCCGCACCAGCATGACGTTGAACGCCTCCTTTCGCAGCGCAGCCGTCTCCCTTGGCGCCCTCGTGCTTTTGCAGGCGCGGTGCAACGATCCGCAGCAATTCATCCCGTACGTCCCAGTGGATTTCTCGGTCAATGTCAACCTGCCGGCCTACATCGACCTGTCAGTGCCCAGCGGCCACGTGCTCGTAAGCGGAGGTTCGCAAGGAATCATCCTGTACCGGTATACCCTCGACCAATTCGTCGCCCTCGACCGGCACAGTACATATGACATCCCGGCCAATTGCCAGGTCGAAGTGGCCGAGGATGGCCTGCTCATCACTGACCCGTGTAGCAATTCTGAATGGCTCATCATCGACGGTTCGGTCGTCTCGGGAGGTGCAGTGTACCCGCTGCATCGGTATTCGACGCAGTGGAACGACCCGGTGTTGCGCATTTTCAATCAGTAGGCCCGTTGGTTCGCATCCGTTCAAAGAGGGACGGCACCAAAACGATCAGTAAAGACGGCAAGGGCGACTGCAAGAAAGCGAGGAACTCATGGGCTACGCTGTAGCCCGCCTTTCCAGGCACCAAAACCAAAAACGCCGCCATGATGGTTCCGGCTATGGCATACATGACAATGAGCCACGGCCACCGTTCGAAATGCCCGGTCGTCCTCAGAAACAGGGCGTCCAGTGCAAAAAACACCAAGAGGATGCCGATGCTCAACCCCCATTTCATGCGCGCCAACTGCGACAGGGAATACCGGTGAAACCCATTCCAAGTGCGCTCCATGACGTAGTAATGAATACGCTTGGGCTGCGCGTTGACATCAAACCATTTTTTACGCAACTCAGCGGACATTTCCGCCACGCCGGGGTTTTCCTGAAGCACGCAGACGTAGTGGTTCAATTGAACCTTGGCCCGTTCCTGGTAGAAGCCAAACACCAGCATGCCTGCGAGCACCACGATCCAAAGCGGCCGGCGGCGGGGAAGGATGGGTTTGCACGTTGGAGCGGTCATGCAAGGGACGATTGAGGACGCTTCAAGCCAAACCCGGCTCCCACCGCATATCCGTACCACAGCGCGAAGATGATGCTGTAAACAAATACCGAGAAGGTGTAGTCATGGTTAAACTTGAGCGCTTCTTCGCCTAAGTACAATTGAATCATCAAGAGGCTGATGATGCGCAGGATATTCGCCGCATGAATAACGGCAATGCCCGCCGGGATGTACCAGAACTTCCGCAACCAACGCCCAGGGAAAGAGAGGATGAAAATGGTGAAAAGCGCGAAAAGTATCACTCCATCGCATGAAGTACCAACCAACACGCCATTGGTGCCTCGGATGCCGACACGGTAGCGGAATTCACCGTCGTTTTCCTGATAAAGGGCCAGCGTCTCATAACCAAGAACATCGACCACCGACTCGGTGACCACAATGAGGTTCTGGGTGATATACTCGTCTAGCAAGGTGGCTGGTTTGAGGTAGGTCTCGTAGGCTAGGTGCCAAACGATGTACCCCCCGAAACCTAGGACCAGAAAACGGAAAACGTCCGGTTGAGATCGGACGAATTCGCGCAATTTCTGTATCCATTCCATCGTAGGATCAGTAGCGGTAGAGGTCGGATTTAAACGGTCCGTTGACGGGAACACCAATGTAGTCGGCTTGTTCTTGCGTCAACGTTTCGAGCTCCACGTTGATCTTGTCCAAGTGCAATCGTGCCACCTCTTCGTCCAAGTGCTTGGGCAGGGTGATTACCTCGTTCTTATAGGCCGCAGCATTCTTCCACAGCTCCAACTGAGCGATGGTCTGATTGGTGAAGGAGTTCGACATAACGAAGCTCGGGTGGCCTGTCGCACAGCCCAAATTCACTAAGCGACCTTCAGCCAACAAGATGATGTCATGGCCGTTGACATTGTACAAATCAACCTGCGGCTTGATGGTGTCTTTGGTGTCGCCGTGGTTGGCATTCAACCAGGCGACGTCGATTTCGTTGTCGAAGTGCCCGATGTTGCACACAATCGCCTTGTCCTTCATCGCTTCGAAGTGCTCGCCGCAGATGACGTCCTTGTTGCCCGTTGCCGTGCAGATGATATCGGACTCGACAACCGCATCGGCCATACGCTTCACTTCGTAGCCGTCCATGGCCGCCTGAAGTGCGCAGATGGGGTCAATTTCGGTCACAATTACACGGCAACCGGCGTTGCGCAGGGATTCTGCGGTGCCCTTACCGACGTCGCCGTATCCCGCGACAACCGCCACTTTACCGGCCATCATTACGTCGGTGGCCCGGCGAATCGCGTCCACTGCGGACTCGCGGCACCCGTACTTGTTATCAAACTTGGACTTGGTCACCGAGTCGTTGACGTTGATCGCAGGCATCGGCAGCGTGCCGTCCTTCATACGGTCGTACAAGCGCAGCACGCCCGTGGTGGTTTCTTCGGACAAGCCTTTGATGCCGTCAGCGAGTTGTGGAAACTCATCCAATACCATGTTGGTCAAGTCACCGCCGTCATCCAAAATCAAGTTCAATGGCTGGCGTTCCTCGCCAAAGAACAGCGTCTGGCGGATGCACCAGTCAAATTCATCTTCGTTCATGCCCTTCCACGCGTAGACTGGGATGCCGGCTGCGGCAATTGCTGCTGCAGCATGGTCTTGAGTCGAAAAGATATTACAAGAGGACCAGGTCACGTTCGCGCCGAGCTCCACGAGCGTCTCGATTAAAACAGCCGTTTGAATGGTCATGTGGAGGCACCCAGCGATGCGGGCACCCTTCAACGGCTTTTCCTCCCCGTACTTGGCTCGCAGCGCCATCAATCCCGGCATTTCAGCCTCCGCCAAACGGATTTCCTTCCGGCCCCATTCAGCAAGGCTGATGTCCTTTACTTTGTAGGGCAAGTATTCTGTGGTCATTACTGTACTCATGCGTCTTTGTATTCGAGTGCAAAATTAGCACAAACAAAATTACCTTTGCACCCCCTGGATGCACGCCAATGGCCGATTTCACAGTGATTTTCAAAAGTTTGGCACCGTTAGCAACAGCGGGATTCGGCACGTGCGATGAGGCGGTCGTCGCTGAATGGGCTGTGGTACAGGTTCGGTTTCCAAATCGAGACGTCGCCGCTTTGCCCTCTGCTCGGCAGCTTGAGCATTGGTGCGTCGACCAGGCCTTTCATGCCATCGGCCAGCCGGATCTGGGCATTACACACAGTGCCGAAGGTAAACCGGAAGCCATTCATCGGCCTGAAGTTCACCTGAGCATCGCCCACCACAACACGGCGGACGGTTGCTGGGCAGCGGTTGCCTACAGCGACAGCGCCATAGGCATCGATGTGGAGGCAGAGCGGGGGGACCAATTGCAACGGATTGCACGTCGCTTCCTTAGCGAACCGGAGCGAGCGGCGTTGGGCACATCAACCGCCGAATTGGCTGCCGTGTGGGCCATCAAGGAATGCATGTTCAAAGCGTTTGGGCCGGCGCTGGATTTCCGAACGGATTTGGCAGTGGATTGGTGCGGGATGCTATCCGCTGAGGCGTCAGGTGTTACGGGACACGTGCGCGGCCGCGAAGGTCGATACCATTTGGCTCAATTGCAGAGGGCTCAAGGCCATGCCCCGGTGTGGGTAGCGCTTGGACCCGTTCGGGATTAATGGGTACAAAAAAAGGAGCTGGTCGGCTCCTTTTCTATGGGGTCTCCGCTCAGCGGAGTGAAATGTATTGCTTATCTCTCGATGCCTTTGTGGCGTCGCTCCGAACTTACACTCAA
>CALGDB010000173.1 GCA_937884175.1 uncultured Flavobacteriales bacterium | reverse complement strand
TCAGTAAAGTATTCGTGGCTATCATACACCAGTGGCAACCGCTTGGCGCGGGCGACCAGAAAGGCCGGGAACAACGTATCCAAATCGTTGGCCCAAATGGCATCAATATCGGTGCGCAAAAGCGCCCGCAAAATCCCGATTTGCAAAGCGGCGTAGAAGCCGGCGCCCCGCTGAAAAGGCAGCTGCAACCGAGCGGCTTCAAAGGGAACATTCAATGGTTTGGACTCCGGCATCAGCCGTCCAATCATAACAGGGGTCCACCCTTCAGCCTCCAACGTAGCGCACGTCTTGAGCACCCTTTGGTCGTGGTTCAAATCATTGGAAACAAGGACAGCGATGCGTTTGGCCATGCGATGGATCAAGCGTTCATTGAATCGTGAACGCGCTTGAGCACTTTTTTGGTGTATTCCGGAAAATCGGCTCCCATCATCCACCCAAAATAGCCGGGGTTCGCGGTCAGCACATCCACCACCTGCTTGCCTTTGTGTTGGCCAAAATTGAAGCAGATAGCATCGTTATCCCCGATGACAAATCGGCCAGCGGGATCAGCAAACGGCTGCCGCTGGCAAAAGGTCCCGAGTTCATCCATATCCCAAGGCACCGGCCCCACCGTCTCATCGTCGGACACATCCACCACGGTGTCCTGGTACTTTTCCAGCTGAGCCAACAGCACCTCCAAGGTCGCTTCCGTATCCGGCAACGCTTCGTGGGCCCCTTCTATGGTTTTGCCGCAGTAGAATTTGTAGGCTGCCCGCAAGGTGCGCTGTTCCATCTTGTGGAAGATGTTCTGCACATCAATCAAGTTGCGCCCCTCCAAATCAAAGTCGATCCCGGCCCGCAGGAATTCCTCGGCCAGAAAAGGTACATCAAACCGGTTGGAATTGTAGCCCCCTAAATCGCAGCCGTCGAGAAATTTCACCATGCTCTTGGCGTATTGGCGAAAAGTCGGCTTGTCCTTTACATCGTCGTCGTAAATGCCGTGAATGAGGCTGGTCTCCATAGGAATGGGCATGCCAGGGTTGATCAGTAACCGATTGTCGGCACCGCGTTTTTCGGGCTTTTTCTCTACGGTTCCGTCGGTATTGACTTTGATCATGGCGATTTCCACGATCCGGTCCTTCGACAGGTCCGTACCCGTGGTTTCCAAATCGAAAATCACCAACGGGCGTTTAAGCTGAAGCACGGATAGATCCATGGCTTAGACAACCGACTGGTTTAAATCAAACTCCTCCAAGTACGTGGCTACGCGTTTCACGAAACTGCCTCCCAGCATGCCGTCCACTACACGGTGGTCATAGCTGTGGCTTAGGAACATCATGTGGCGGATGCCAATCATGTCCCCTTCCGCCGTCTCGATGACTGCTGGCTTCTTGCGAATGGCACCCAAGGCGAGGATGCCAACCTGCGGCTGATTGATGATGGGCGTGCCCATGACGTTGCCGAAGGTGCCGACGTTGGACATGGTGTATGTTCCGCCAGCGGTATCATCCGGCTTGAGCTTTCCATTTCGTGCTCGGTCAGCGAGGTCGTTGACCCGCGTAGCCAAACCGACCAGACTCAATTGGTCCGCGTTGTGAATGACCGGCACGATCAAATTGCCGGACGGCAACGCCGTCGCCATGCCCAAATTGATCTGCTTCTTGATGATAATCCGGTCGCCGTCAACACTGGCATTGACGCCAGGGAAATCCCGAATGGCCTTGACAATGGCCTCAGCAATCAGCGGCGTGAAAGTCAATTTGGTTCCGTGCGCCTGCTCGAAGGCAGCCTTGTTGCGCTTCCGCCACTCCACGATTTTGGTCATATCGACCTCGACGAAACTGGTTACGTGTGGGCTGGTTTGCTTCGAGCGAACCATGTGATCCGCGATGAGTTTGCGCATGCGGTCCATCTCCACAATCTCGTCCTGCCCTGATACGGAAACCGTTGGGGATGTGCTGGCGGCTGGAGCGGAAGCCCGCGGTGCGGCCGGAGCAGTTGTAGCCGGAGCAATTGTGGCTGCAGAGCCGCGGCTGGCGATGTACGCCAAAATGTCTTTTTTGGTCACTCGCCCCTCCGAACCGGAGCCGGCGATGCCATCCAATTCCGCGGGTGTGACGCCCTCGGATTGGGCAATGCTGCGAACGAGTGGGGAATAGAATCGGCCGTTGGCTCCGATGCGCGCAGGCAACTGGTCCAGCGGACCTGAGGCAGCCAGTGGCGCTTGCAGTGCTTCAACCACTTCCGGAGCAGGAACTGCTGCTGGCGCTGGAGTCGGAGCTGGGGCGACCGGAGTTGGAGCCTGTGTGGCTGCTGCTGCGGCACTTCGCGACGCGGGCGCTGCATCCGCATCACCATCGATTTCGAATTTGGCAATGGCTTGGCCCACGGCTACCACATCACCTGCCTGCACCAACCACTCCACCAAGGTTCCGTCTTCAGGGGCGGGTACCTCGCTGTCGACCTTGTCGGTGGCGATTTCAACCAAGGGCTCATCGGCCTCGGTTTGTTCTCCCGCATTGACGACAAATTTGGTAATCGTGGCCTCGGCCACGCTCTCTCCCATTTTGGGTAACAAGATTTCAATTACTGCCATGGCGATGTATTGCGCGGTACGAAATTAAGGCTTCCCAGATGACTTGCACATCGATTGTCCAACGATAATCCCGAACGTATGTCAGCAGCGCGCGTTGCCCGGCTCGATCGCCCATGCCTTCAGCTCGGTGAAACACAAAAGCGTTCGACGGATGAGCGCCGTTTTCCGACGGATTATTGTAGCCCACCCACGTTGAAGTGCCCATCAGCACCTCTACCGCAGCACCGAGCCAGTCACTTTGCTTCCTCACAATGAAAACCGGGAAGGCGAGCAAGACGAGGAGCGCAATCGCTAAATCAACAGTGCGTTTGGCGCGGCGAGCACTCGGCTTGAAAATGGCGCCGTTCCATTCCGTGATGGCGCCGCGCTCGGGGCCGCCCGCTCCCACAATTTGACCGTCATCGGTCCAAGCAATGCGGAAACGGACATACTTATTGGAAACGAGGCTCATCGCACGGATCATCTGACCGGCGGACACTTCGCGCCCGCTCATGATGACTTCATTGAATTGGTGCACACTAATGGCATCGCTCAAGCTGTCGATCCCGCCCAACCATTGAACGCCATCGTCGGATGCATCGATGCTCGTAGCATGAATCGACAAGGCGTACACATCCCCAAAGGCAACGGGCTCGAGCACATCATGGTTGCGAATCAAGTCTTGCATGGGCATCAAATCCGCTGGCCCAGAGATGTACAAACGCTTTGGCGTGGACTCACCGGCGCTTCCGCCGAATCGGGTGAAAATCGCCCGCACACCTCCGATGACCGCCGGCACAAACCCGGCCCCAAACAAGAAGATGGCCCGGCTGAAACGCAGCGACTCCGGAAGCAAGCCATAGGTGGCCAGCAACACAACCGTTCCAATGACAATCCCCTTCGCTACAGCGTTCCAACGCCACGGTTGATCGTAACCGCCCTGCAATTTAACCGCTGCCAACCATACAAAGGCGTATGCGCCGGTCGCAGGCAAGGCCACATCCCAGTCGTACCGGATGTGCTGCCATGCGCCGTAATGCTGAAGAAAAAACACCAACCCCACCCATGAAAGCAACC
>CALGDB010000172.1 GCA_937884175.1 uncultured Flavobacteriales bacterium | reverse complement strand
CTTATGTCAGTGATTTCCCGTTCAAAGGCGGGAATGCGCTGGAAATCTTGTGAATGGTCAGGGGCGTAAAAGCACAGGCCGCGCTCGCTAAGCGTCACCATCGAGATGGACGCCTCCAATCGCTCGTGCATGCGCTGCACGGCTTGGGCCAAACTCGCATCGGATTCTTTGTGGATGGCCATGCTTAGCCCTTCACGCATTTCCTTCAAGTTGGGCTTGAACAAGTCAACATGCCGGTAGCGGTCGAAATTTCGAAACTTGGGGTCGACGGTGGTTTTGATGCCCTTCTCACGGCACAGAGCCGATACCGTTGCGATGACCGTTGGGGTCAGCGTGCCTTTGTCGTAGTCTTCGAAAATAACAACGTCGATGCACTCATTGTCGATGACATCTTGGCACCGGGTAATCAGTTCAGCCGTCCACGGCTCTTCCAACTCGCTCGCTTGCTCTTCATCTACCCGCAGGAGTTGCTGTCCATTGCTGATGACGCGCGTTTTGACGGTGGTAGGGCGGCCGGGCACTTCGACCAAAGCGGCCGTTCCAATGCCTTGGGTTTGAAACAACCGTTGGATCTCCTGCCCAGCGGCATCGTTACCAATCGTCGCAGCCACCTGCACTTGCGCACCGAGCGCAATCAAATTCTTGGCCACGTTGGCGGCTCCACCCAAACGCTTGTCCCTTTGGTGAATGTCGACGATGGGCACGGGGGCCTCCGGTGAAATCCGGTTGACCTGGCCTATGAGGTAGGCGTCGAGCATCACGTCGCCGATGACGAGTACTGATATCCGCTGGGTATTTTGAAGTGCGTGGAGCGCTTCCATCTTACGAAGGTAGCGAACGGGCTTTATTGGAGAGCTGCAACGGCCTTTGAAATCCGTGCAAGCGCTTCGTTCAATTGCGCCTCAGAGGCCGCATACGAGAGGCGGATGCACTCGGGCGTTCCAAACGCACCCCCGCCAACTGTCGCCACGTGGGCTTCTTCGAGGAGGTACATCGCGAAGTCCTCTGCGGTTGCGATGGCGCGATCGCTATTGGACTTGCCGAACAAGGAG
>CALGDB010000171.1 GCA_937884175.1 uncultured Flavobacteriales bacterium | reverse complement strand
CTCTTTATGCTAATAAATGGATTTGCATAATTGCTCCGTAATAGCTCCCTTTCACTTTTTTTCTCCACTAACATAAAATTGCGAGCGCTCGAAGCTCCTTGAAGTGATTTTAATTTGGTTCATTTCACGACTCGAACTTACCCTCTTGAGAGGGACTATTTAAACTACTTAAAAGTGAAAAAGCCTCCCGCAATGGAAGGCTTTTCGTTGAGCGAGAAACGAGACTCGAACTCGCGACCCCAACCTTGGCAAGGTTGTGCTCTACCAACTGAGCTATTCTCGCTTGTGCAATGTTTGCTTTAAAACGTAGCGGACGATAAAATTACGCAAGACATTCCTGTGCCCCAAAGCATTCGTCAAAAATCTTTGGGTTCACTGTGAATCTTCGAAGTTTGTCGTATGAACTACTTGGCGCACTTGGTATTGAGTGGAGGGGATTCGGATCTGCGCCTGGGCAACTTCATTGGTGACGCTGTTAAAGGTGACGCGTTCAAGGCCTATGCAGCGCCCATTGCCAATGGCATTGTCCTGCACCGTTGGATCGATTCGTACGCCGACACAGCCCCCGAGGCTCGGGCGGCAAGAGCGGCGATTCGGCCGGTGCTCGGTCGGTTTTCCGGCGTCGGTGTGGACATGCTGTACGACCATTTCTTGGCGAAGAATTTTACTCGACTCCATCCTGAGACAACCCTCCGGCAGTTCGTGGAAGGTGCTCAGAGCGACCTGCTCAGACGCACGGTTGAAATGCCTGCCCGAAGCGAGGGGTTCCTCCACGCTATGGTCGTGCATGACTGGCTCGTGCATTACGGATCGCGGGAGGGTATGCTCGGCGTCTGCTGCTCGATGGATGCTCGGCTCCAGCAACGCCTGCGTGCCGCCAGCTCCTTGCACCGGTTATTCGAAGCGGCAGATGCAGCCGGATTCGACGACCTCGAAGCTTCCTTTGAAGCATTTTGGATTCGTATACAAACCGAAGCGAAGTCATTTGTGCATTCGGAAAGCCTCCTTGCCTGCTAACTGCAGGGGTTTCCATACCTTTACAACATGATAGTTGAAATGACCTACAACAGTACCCGTCGGGATTTGGTCATCCCGGAATACGGCCGTACCATCCAAGAGATGGTGGATCACTTGAAGTCCATCGCCGACATGGAGGAACGCAACAAATGCGCAGCAGCCATTGTAAGCGTCATGGGTTCTGTCGTCGCTCAAGAAGGGGACGCAGATGAGGTGCAGAAAAAATTGTGGGGGCAGTTGTTCCTCATGGCGGGGTACGATTTGGAGGTCGACTGCCCGGTGGAACGCCCAACGCCCGAGAGCCGCTCGGAGGCACCCGGCCGTTTGAATTACCCTGGGGCAATGTCACGGTTGGGGCATTACGGCCAATTGACGCGTGACCTCATTGAAAAGGCCAAGTCATACGAAGAAGGAGAGGAGAAGGCGGCTTTAGTTGTCACCATCGGTAACTTGATGAAGCGGCACTTCTTGACGTGGAACAAAAACACAGTCGAAAACGCGCTGATTCGGGAGCAAATCAAAGAGATAAGTGAAGGCGCTTTGACACTGCCCGAAAACGCTGAACTCGTCAGCTCAGCTGAGATTTTGAAGAGCAAGCGAAAGACGAGTGACGCACTCGATCGCCACCGCGGCAAAAAGCGCAAGCGCTAACCCCACCGGGGCATTCCAATTTTCAGGGTTGAAAAGTTTTCCGTTGAACAGACGGTGAGGTGACCTTGCGCCGTTATTTCGAAAGGCGGCAGCGTGCGAGGCAATGATCCTTCGCTGCTGTACGCTGCGAACTGTCAACTCATACGACCATGTCCAGTTTTATCATCGAAGGAGGAAAGCGGCTGTCCGGAGAAGTCATCCCGCAAGGAGCCAAAAACGAGGCGCTGCAGATTTTGTGCGCGGTGCTCTTGACGCCGGAACCGGTTACCATCACCAACCTCCCCGATATCGTCGACGTCAACAAATTGATCGACTTGCTCGCGAGCATGGGCGTCAAAATCCAACGCAAAGGACCAGGAGCTTACCGCTTTCAGGCGGATGACGTCAACCTCGACTACTTCAGCACCGAAGAATTCAGGCAGAAGGGCGGATCCCTGCGCGGCTCGACCATGATTCTGGGGCCGTTGCTGGCGCGGTTTGGTGTCGGTGCACTGCCCAAGCCGGGTGGCGACAAGATTGGCCGCCGCCGTATGGACACCCACTTCATCGGGTTCGAGACGCTCGGCGCGACCTTCACCTACGACGGGAAGACCGGCTTTTTCCAAGCCAGTGCCCCCGACGGGCTCAAGGGCACCAACATGCTCCTCGACGAAGCCTCGGTCACCGGCACCGCCAACATCGTAATGGCGGCGTGCATGGCCCAAGGGACCACCACCATTTACAACGCAGCCTGCGAACCCTATTTGCAGCAGCTCTGCAAAATGATCAACCGTATGGGCGGCAAAATCAGTGGCATCGGTTCCAATTTGCTGACCATCGAAGGCGTCGAGTCACTCGGCGGCACTGACCACCGTTGCCTGCCCGACATGATTGAAATCGGTAGTTTCATCGGTTTGGCGGCCATGACGCAAAGTGAAATCACCATCAAGGACGTGGCGTACGACGAGCTTGGCGTCATTCCCAAGGTTTTCCAAAAACTTGGCATCCAACTCAAGCGCCGCGGCGACGACATCTTCGTGCCTGTGCAAGATTCGTACGAAATCGAAACCTTCATCGATGGCTCCATTCTCACCGTTTCGGACGCGCCGTGGCCGGGCTTCACGCCGGATTTGTTGTCCATTGTGTTGGTGACGGCCACCCAAGCCAAAGGGAGCGTGTTGATTCACCAGAAGATGTTCGAGAGTCGCCTGTTCTTCACTGACAAGCTCATCGACATGGGAGCGCAAATCATCCTCTGCGACCCGCACCGCGCCACTGTCATCGGGATGGACCGCAAGAGCCCATTGCGCGGCGTGACCATGACATCGCCGGACATCCGTGCGGGGGTTTCGCTCCTGATTGCAGCACTCTCGGCCGAGGGCCAATCGGTGATTCACAACATCGGCCAGATTGACCGCGGTTACCAAGACATCGAAGGAAGGTTAAAAGCGCTGGGCGCCCATATTGAACGGGTCGATTGATTGCGTAAATTGCCTTCATGATTATGAAAACCACCCTCGGGTCGTTCGCGCTCGCCACAGCGATTTTTTTTGCATCGCCCGTTGAGGCGCCCGATTCTGCCGCTGTCATTGTAACGAACAAGGTAGGCACGGCCATCGGCGACACTGCTCCGGAGATCGCCTTGTCCAATCCGAAAGGTAAGACCATGAAGTTAAGCGACTTACGCGGAAGCTTGGTGCTGGTGGATTTCTGGGCCTCGTGGTGCGGGCCGTGCCGCCGGGAAAACCCGAATGTGGTCAACGCGTACACCAAGTACAAGAAGGCTAAATTCAAGTCAGCCGACGGCTTCGAGGTTTTTAGTGTGTCCTTGGACAGCGACGTGGCCCGCTGGGAGTCGGCCATTGCTCAAGACCAACTCGACTGGAAATGGCACGTCTCCGACCTCAAGCGCTGGCAAAGTGAAGCGGCTGCGATGTACGGCGTCAACTCCATCCCCATGAGTTTTCTCATCGACGAGAACGGGGTGATCGTGGGCAAGAACCTGCGCGGCTTCGAATTGCACCGCCAGATTGACAAGCACGTCAAATCCTTCTGATCCAGTTCACCTGACAGGTTGTCTGGTTGCTGCAGTGTGGCACCGGATTTGGACAAGGTGAAACAACTAAAGGAAAGTACCCCTGACATGAATACGTCGAACGTGGAAGAAACCACCGCGAACCAAGCGGAAACCGAGCAGACCCAAGCACGAGCAAGCGAGGAGCAACCCCAAGCGGACGTGGCTGCCGAGGAGCAGCCAGAAGAGGCAGGCACGGCAGAAGGACAAGAAGAACAGACGGATTGGCAGGATCGCTACCTGCGGATCTATGCTGAATTTGACAATTTCCGCAAGCGCACTATGCGTGAGCGCGGCGACTTGATTCGTAATGCCTCGAAAGACGTATTGGAAAGCCTGCTGCCGATCCTGGACGATTTCGAACGCGCGCATACAGCTGCTGCCGATTCGGAAGACGTCAACGGATTGAAAGAAGGCCAGCAGCTCATCCACAACAAGCTCAAGCAAATCCTCAAAGCGCAAGGCGTGGAACAACTCGAGGTCCAGCCGGGCGATGCCTTTGACGTGGACATCCACGAAGCCATCACGCGCATTCCCTCGCCGGAACTCTCCGGTAAAGTGGTGGATGTCGTAGAAGCTGGTTACAAACTGAACGATGCCGTGATTCGCTACGCGAAAGTGGTGGTCGGTGAATAAGGAGCTCCATGGCGAAGCGGGATTATTATGAAACGTTAGGGGTCGACCGGAAGGCCTCCGATTCCGACATCAAGAAGGCCTACCGCAAACTGGCCCTCAAATACCACCCGGACAAAAATCCAGGCGACGCGGCGGCAGAAGAGAAGTTCAAGGAGGCAGCGGAGGCTTATGAAGTGCTCCAAGACGACCAGAAGCGCGCCCAGTACGACCGATTCGGTCACGACGGCCTGCGCGGAGGACCAGGCGGCGGCGCCGGATTCGGCGGGATGAACATGGAGGACATCTTCAGCCAATTCGGCGACATCTTCGGTGGCGCCTTTGGTGGTAGTGGTGCTGGCGGCGGTGGCGGTCGTCGTCGGCGCATGAAGGGCTCCAACCTGCGCATCAAGGTTAAGTTGACCTTGGAGGAAATCGCCGTCGGTGTCGAAAAGAAGGTCAAGGTCTTCAAGCAGGTCCAAGCCGAAGGTGCGGAATACGGGGATTGCCAGACGTGCGGAGGCACCGGCCAGATTCGCCGCGTCCAGAACACCATCCTCGGCCAGATGCAAACGGCCAGCACCTGTCCCCAATGCCAAGGCAGCGGGCAATCGTTGAAGAAGCGTCCCTCCGGCTCTGATGAATGGGGCATGGTCCGCAGAGAGGCCGTGGTCACCATCGAGATCCCCGCCGGCGTCGAGGACGGTATGCAGTTGAGTGTTCGCGGAGAAGGCAACGGCGCTCCAATGGGCGGGGTGCCGGGCGATTTACTCGTGGTCATCGAGGCCATCCCGCACGAAACGCTCCAGCGCAACGGTAAGAACTTGCACTACGACTTGTACATCCCGTTCACGGACGCAGCGCTCGGTGCGCAAGCGGAAGTGCCATTGGTGGGAAGCAAGGCAAAAATCAACATCGAACCGGGCACCCAAAGCGGCCGCATCGTGCGACTCCGCGGCAAGGGACTCCCCGCCGTAGAGAGCTACGGTCAGGGCGATTTGCTAGTGAACATCAACGTATGGACGCCCAAAAAGCTCTCCAGTGAGGAGAGCGAATTGCTCGAACAACTCCGCGAGTCAAAGAATTTCCAGCCTGATGCCAACCACCAGGAAAAGGGCTTCTTCGACAAGGTGCGGGACATGTTTACTTGATGGTTAATTTGCACTCATGCCCACTGCTCCAGCCCTCGACATTTCAGGAATTGAAAAGAGATTTGGCGAGCAGCGTGCATTGGCCGGTGTAGGCTTCCAAGTCCCACAATCCGGCATCTTCGGCTTGCTTGGCCCCAACGGCGCAGGCAAAACCACTTTGTTGCGGATGCTCAATGGCAT
>CALGDB010000170.1 GCA_937884175.1 uncultured Flavobacteriales bacterium | reverse complement strand
CCCGTCCCCGATGTTGACTTTCCAAGCCGGTCCGTTGGGGTATTCGAAGGAGAAGACAAATCCGGGGTTGAGCCCGGAATCCCAGTCCTTGTTCCCAACGATGGCTACGTCGGGGGAGGCTTCTGTGCGGATGCGCACTTCGATGGTGAAATTTTGGTCTGCGCCGAGGGAAAGTAAGGGATTCTCTGCGATGTGCACCGCGTCGCCATTCCCTTCAAACTGCAGTTCGGCTGCGCCGGGTGCCACGCAGTTCTCGGGTGGTGGAAGGATTTCGAGGGTGTCCTTGACCACGAGTTCGGGATCGACCGACAGCCCGCTGGCGCTGAAAAAGATGATTTGCTCGTCGATGGATTCCCCGCCGTGTCCGTAACCGATGCCACCGTGGTCGGTGGAGGTGAGGATGAGCCAATTTTCTTCCTCATAATTGGGGCGACTCGTCAAAGCGGAGAGGACTTCGGCCACATGTCCATCAACGGTTTCGATGGCGTCGATGTAGGCGGGCACATTGGGACTGAACCCATAGCTGTGGCCAGCGAGGTCCACGTCGTCGAAGTGCAAGAACATGGCGTGCGGGTTGCCCCCCGTGAGGATGGCGCCAGCCGCGTCGGCAACGGCTTGGTCACTCGTAGTATTGATGGATTCATCTACCACGTCGCCCTGGATGTAGTCGTTGATGGGTGCCCAGTGGCATATAGAGTAGGTATTCAGCTCCGGATTGATGGTTTCCAATCGATCTAAGAAGGAAGGGTAGGTCGCGTAGTTGCTCTCGGTAAAATCGTTGTTGGTGACGCCGTGGGCATCGGACCAAGCGCCGCACACCATCGCCGACCAACCGGGGCCGCTGTACGTGATGTCGTTGTTCAGCGCATCGGGGCTGAAGACGCCGTTCTCGATGAGGCCATCCAGCGCGGGCGTATTCGCCGCCGTGAGGCAATCCGATCGCAATCCGTCCAAACCGATGATGAGCACCCGCGCATCTTGGCTGAATAGCGCGTGAGTGGCGCAAAGAAGGGCGAGGGCAAGGAGGGAAAAACGGTGCATGGCTACAGTGTTGGTTAACCCAAACTTAAGCCCTCGCCGATTGAACCCCAAGGCGCGGTCACAGACAGGTAACCCCAAAGTTGCCCAATAGCAGGAGCACGTCGCCCACGTCCACGATTCCGTTGAGGTTCAAATCGCCGACGCATGCATCGCCACATCCTTCAAGTGCCTCTTGGCCGTCGGGGCATCCGTTGTTGTTCGAGTCGGCGTTTAGCGGATCGGTCATGTCCATGTTCAATTCGAGTCCGTCCGTCAACCCGTCGCCATCAGTATCTGCGTTGAAAGGATCCGTACCGGCGTCCCATTCGTCATCATCGTTTACGCCGTCGCCGTCGCTGTCGGTACTGAGGAGGGCGTTGGCTACAAAATCGGTAACGACCGGGAGGTGATCCGAAGCGGATTCGGTGTCGTTGGCCTGCAAACCATGTGTGGCCAATGCATCCGCCGGCAACCCTTCCGTGCAAAGGACAAAGGAGTGTTCAGCGGTGATAACGGCATCGCTGTAAAGCAGGTAGTCCAGCCGTCCCGGCGGCCAGTCCCCTTCTGCTTCGTTGAGCCAAGTGTAGGAGAGGGGGCTGTGTGTGTGTCGAGGAAGTGCATCGGCCCAGTCGGAACCGTCCCAATCGGGCGGGCCCCCTGCACCATACGTCGCTTCGTCCTGAATGTCACCGGTGAGCAGCGTCGTGAGCTGTTGGGCGTATCCGACCAAATTCAAGTCACCGCCATACACCACAGGAGTGTTGTACGGTACGTCTCCGTCGGCAGCGGTTTCTTGTGCAATCCAAGCGGCCATCTGGTCCACCTGGTCTTGCCGGGCGCCGTTTGCCCCGCAGCACGACAGGTGGCTGTTGATGAACAGCATCGGACCACCGCGTTCATCCGGTACGTCGATGAGCGAAGGTGTTTGGCGGCTGATGCCATACCAGGTAGTGAGGATGGGCCAAATGGATGCCGTGATGCGGCCGCCGTCTTTCACGGTGTGCCATCCGCTCGCCGTGCCCGTGGGTAACCACGCATCCAAGAGATCTCTCAGGGTTGCGGCTGCAATCCCGCTGCATTCATTGAACAGAAAAACCTCGGCATCAATGGCCTTCAGTATCCTCTCAAAATGCGGCTGACGGTCGGTATCCGTCAGCCCATTTGCAAGGACATTGTACGCGCATGTCCGAACCGAAATCGGATTCACTTTGGCCAAAGCAATGGGCTCGATGGCCGCAACGTCTTCCGTAAATTCATAAATAAATTCTTGGCCCAGATTGGGCAGTTGATCCCCGCCAATAGTCTCTCGGAACAGCATGCGAATTTCGTTATTCGGAAACAGCGGGTGCACACCGTCCGGGACAGCATCGCGGCGGATGGCCAATTCGAATGCTGCACTTGTCACGGTGGGTGCTGGATGGAATCCGATGTCGTAGAAATTCACGACCACATTGGGATCGACATCGAAGTAGGCGAAGTGATCTGCGAAATCAATGCCCAATTCCGACCCAAAGCCTTCTTGCACTTCATAGCCTGTTGCAGCGTCCACATCGGTGTCAATTTGAAGGTAGATGCTATGGGGGATAAGCGCTTCGACCAACTTGATTTCCTCAGCTATCCGGAGGTACACGTAAAGGAAAGCCTCGTCGTTGGCTACTTTCATTTCCAGCAAATCCATCACACCGGGGTCATCTCCATCCACGACACTTGGGATGCTGCCCCAATCGTCAAAAACGCCGTCCATGATGATTTCGGATTGCGCAGGGAGTGAAAACGTCACCGAAACTCCAACACAGAACGACGCGGCTTGGGCAACAAGTCGTAATTTTTTCCCTTCCTTCATGACCTCAAATTACGCTTTTTCGCCTTGGTGTTTGAAATTACCGTTGTGGTCAACGGCTGCTTGTGCTGCCATATGCAGACGTGCATAGGTCCCATTGAGCGCATCAACAAGCGGCAACTTGACGGATTGCGCCAGCGCGTGTTAGCGCAAAATCAAACGTTCTACACGGGTGGATTCATCGCGGGTGACTTGAACGAAGTACATACCGCGTTCCCAACCGCTGATGTCAATGGGTGAGCCATCCCACAGGGCCGCATGGACGATGCGACCTTGTGCGTCACTCACAGTGACAGGCACCTGCTCAGCACAAGCGGTCAGGGTGAAAGCATGCGTCGCGGGATTGGGCGTCAGCACCCAGTCTTCGCCGCGTGTCCCCATTGCGCCGGTCGCTTCTGCAACATCCACGGTGCCCTCGTAGATGAAGTATTCGTACTCAGCACGCTCTGGCAAGAGCCGAATCCCATCGCCATTGCCCGCGCGGAAATAGAACATGAACCCCTGTTCTGCGTCTTCGGGAAGGGCAACGGAATACATTCCGTCACCGGCGATGGCATCGCCGCCTGTGCCGTTGTCGTTCATGGCGACCGCCTCAAATCCCCCCGCATACGGAGCATTGGTCCACAGCAAGTCCACTGATTCGGCGTTGAGGGCCTGAACCTCGAGGATTCCATTGCCTGTGTAGGCGTCGGACAGGAGGGGCGTGCTCACGTTGATTTCGGCGTGTGAAGACAGGAAATCCATCCGCGCTTCGACCGTACTCAAAATGCCGCCAAACCCCCAGTCGGCCCAAAAGGCATTGTTAACATTGGTCGAGAAAAACGACATGGGGAATAGGCTGTTGGTGTCTTCTGAGGCGGCATCGGCCACGAGGTTTTGCATGCCATCGACGGTCTGTTGAATGCCATCCAGCCCCATAGATTCGCTCATAATGGTTCGGATGTGCGCCAAGTAGCGCTGCCGGTGTTCCGGCTGCTCGAAGAGGTATTCCGTTAGCGGGCGGGAGTCCCACGCCGCCCCATTTCCTGTGAAGAACGGGTCGAAGTGGTAGACATCGTTGGGGCTCCAGTAGCTCCAGCCCATGATGGCGCCGACAAACGAGTTGTCCAAATCCCACGGAATCATTTGAAACCGCCCTTCCTCATCGAGGTAGAGGTAGTAATTGTGCACGTAGTATCCGTTGTAGGTGTCGAGGTTGCTGACGACGATGTTGGCCGCCATCGCCCACAAAACGCGGTCGATGTTGAGCACTTCGTCCAGTTCTGCAGGATTGAATTCTAAGGTTTCAATCAGGTTGAGCAATTCGGCCCAGCCGTTGTCCGATTTGATGGTGTAGCTGTCGAAATAGAGGGCGGTGTCGGGCCCTAAGTAGCGCAGATTCGGAATGCCGCCTTCCGTGCCGTCTCCGTTTTCATCGCAAAACACCCCAGCACCGTCACACTTGAACAGGACCCCGTCGTTTTCATCAAAGTGTTTGTTGAGGAATTGGCGGTTGATGCTCTCCGTGTTCACATACAAGCCGGTGTAGTCCCCTTGGGTATAGAGCTTGATCAGGTTGATTTCCGGCGTGGGCAAATAATTGCGGTAGATGCGACTGGCAGCGTATTCCTTGCAGTAGGTCGGGTCGAGCCAGGCGTTGGCCAATTTGACCTTGTTGTATTCGAGCAAATCTTGATCGGAAATCCAGTAATTAAAATCTAGGTTGTACGGGACCTTAACACTTCCTTCGTCATTGGGCAGGCAAAACGTGGAATTGCCCTTATACCGCGTCCCAACGCTGTCCAAGACCAATCCGTCCAGCTCGACCGAGGCGGGGATTCGAAGTGAGGGGTTGTTGAAAAATGCGTCCACCAGAGTTTCGTGGTAGTTGTCATCCTCAAACGTGACGTGCATCTCGCGCAGGAGTTCTGCATCGTATAAACTCCCAGCTCCATCGTACAGCAACTGCGGATTGTAGGTGCTGATGTTCTGGGCGTTCACACCAAAGTGGGCCACCGCCAGCACAGCGGCGAGGAAGAGTACGGAAGTTTTAGGCATGCCTCAAAATTAGTGGAATTGAGACACTTCCTACGCATGCACCGGTGCATGTATGTTGGTATGAGAGTAGCCCGCAACATCCTATTCGTAGTTCTAGCGTTCGCTGTCGGCAGTACCACTATGTTCCTTTTGCACCACCTGCACATGTCCATTTGGCCTGAAGAAACCATGCCCGCAGCTACCTCATGACTACCATGCTCGCTGCCACAGTGGTCCACTGGTTGGGCACCGCTGCCGGCGTGGTGACGGGAATGCTGATTGCCGCTCGTTCGGAAGCAGATGGCAAATGCGCGATGTGGCCCGCGTGGACGATGGGCATATGGTTTTTTTCGTTGGTGGCATCCTCAACTCCATTCAACTGGGCACGCCTACGTGGCTGTACGTGGTGGATGCGCTCGGGGACCTTCCTGCGGCCTATGCCGTAAGTCGGTTGTTGCGCAAGTGATTCTTTTGAGAATCAGCTTCATAAGCAGACGAGGCCATAGTTTGAAAGCAGGAACAGCAGGTCGGATACGCTGACGGTGTTGTCTTCGTCGATGTCGGCACTGCAATCAACGACGCAGCCGAACTCGGCCAATAACAACAGGACGTCCATGACACTGACGGTGAAGTCGCCGTTGATGTCTCCTGG
>CALGDB010000169.1 GCA_937884175.1 uncultured Flavobacteriales bacterium | reverse complement strand
TTAAAGATGTACTCCCCGTGCACGTGGGTTAAACTCGACTGATCGAAGAAGCGCGTTCCGCCCCCGTCCTCATTATTTTTTCTCGAAGTGTAAAACTCAAAAAGGGACTGAAATTCTGGCGAACTAGGATCCAAGAAACCAACAGGATATTGGATTCCTTCAGAAAGTCCCCCGTAGCCTGCATTTGTCCAATCTAAAACTTGCGAGTGCCAATCAATTAGGTTTTGCTGATTAGAATCGAACCATGCGGAAATCTCATCAGGATCATATGTGAGAGTCCAATTCCCATTTTCATCCTGATCCAAAACCCCTGATGGGTATGTTTCGGCGATTTGAGTTGCAATGCTATCTGCCCAGTATTTGCTATACACTTTTCCGTACACCACATCGGGTCGTATAGAATCCTGAATTCTCAATGCTGTCGCATATGGATCATACGAATTGCCTGCATCTTCTATGGTGCGGTACGCTCGCAAAAACCATTTTCCCGACTTTCTAAGTTCCAATTTGTGCTGGTAAAATTCAATGTCCCTCAAGCTGAAGCGGTTGTCACCTTGGTAGACAGTGGTGCCGAATCCGCTGTTGAATCCGTAGACCAATTCAGGACTATCGTACGTTTCCTCGGGCATGAGACGCCAGTGCAAGGCTGTACTGACCTTCAGATTTTCAGTGTCATAATCGACCAAATCCACTTCTTTGTAACCGGTGCGGAAGAAATTCCCTAGGCCCCGAGCACTGGAGGTGCCGTCACCGGAGCGATCGAATACTGGCTTGTATTCATCCCCGTAAATATTCACAGCATCGTACCGACCGGGGTTTGAAGCATCGACCTGAGAACCGTCCACTGGATCGTAGTTGGTCGCCTCCCAATCGTAGGCCGAAAAACGGTAGGCGTTCACCTTAAAGCCCAGCACAGGGTTTCCATCATCATCGGTTGTGTAGTCCGCATAACGGAAGGCCAATTCGTTTAACTCCCGCTCTCCCACTTTCGTCGACACCGTAATGCCGGGGAATTGGAATGGCGACTTGGTTTCCATGCTGACCACACCATTGAACGCGCCTGGACCGTAGAACGCCGAGCTCGCGCCTGCGACAATGTCCACGCTCTTCACGTCCAAATCCGATGCCCCGAGGAAATTCCCCAGTGAGAAATTCAAACCTGGGCTCTGGTTGTCAATGCCATCGATGAGTTGCAATGAACGCACCGGTGAGGTTGAGTTAAAACCGCGGGTGTTGATTATCTTAAAGCCCAAACTGGCCGACGTAACATCCACACCTTTGAGGTTGCCCAACCCTTCGTAGAATGAACCACTCGGTGCCTCCTTAATTGCGAGAACGTCCATGGATTCCACGGTTAGCGGCGCTTGTTTTTGTTTTTCACTGATGCGGTCCCCAACGACCTCAGCCGCGTCGATCAATACCTGGTCCGGTGACAACTTAACAGTGAGTTTGTCGCTGGCGTTTTTTACCGTGACCGTCTGCATGCTGTAGCCGATGAAACTTACTTTTAGCTTGACAGGGAAGGCGGATACCGGGAGCAAAAACTGCCCGTCAAAGTCGGTCGTCACCCCGTTTGTTGTGCCTTCGACAATGACATTGGCGGAGAAAATGGGTTCGCCGAGTTCAGCGTCGATGACACGTCCGCGCAGCATTTCCTGAGCCGCAGCGCTTCCTGCCAATGCAGACACTGCCATTATAACGAAAAGAAAAATCCAATGCTTCATCGGCAAGGCTTTTTGATTTTGGAGACTCAAATAAAGCAAAAAACCTGTGCCGGCGTTTTTCAACCGGCAATTCTTACCAACACCTCACGCCAAATGAATGCGCACTTGGCCGTCGATTTCGACAACATCTCCGGCCCGGAGTTTGCGGCGCTTGCGCCCTTCCACTTCGCCATTGACCGCAATCAACTCGTCTTCCACCATCATCTTCGCTTCACCACCCGTCGCCGCGTAGCCGGTGGCTTTTAGCAGCTGGAGCAAATCAATCACGTCCGAGCGCAACTCAAAAGTCTCCTCCTTCATGTCAATCGGGAAAACGAATCGGATCGGATTCGGACATCATGCGGTACGCCGCCTCAAAGATGTCATCTGCATTGGGCTTGCTGTAGTAGTCACCATCGGATCCATAAGGCGGCAAGTGCGGCTGTGCGGCCAGCGTGACCGGTTCTCCGTCTAGGTGCTTCCATCCGCCCTGGCGATTCAAAACATCCTCTAAAATGTAAGCGCTCGCTCCGCCCGGCACATCTTCGTCCACGACGAGCAGTCGATTAGTTTTGGCTAGTGAAGCCCCCGTCACATTCGTGGTGTCCAACGGCAACAGGGTCTGCAAATCCACCAACTCCGCCTCAATGCCCACGGCCGACAAGCGCTCGGCAGCTCTTACGGCGAGGTTGAACGTCGATCCGTACCCCA
>CALGDB010000168.1 GCA_937884175.1 uncultured Flavobacteriales bacterium | reverse complement strand
GGCAGCCTATGTATTCAACCTAATCGGTAGCCGTTTTGCCGGATGGTGGTACGGCCATTACCTCGATTGGAAGGGCAAGTGCAATGCGCAAACTGTCTACTCAAATCCCGACCAAGCCGCGGCTTGGTCCGACTATATCGCCTCCGTAAAGTCCCACCTCAACGCATGAGCAACTCTTCCCTTGATTTCCGCATCCAAGGCATGCAGCACATCGGTATTGCCACCTCGGACATGGACCACTCACTGAAGTTTTTCCGGCAGTTGTTTGGCATGGACATCCCCTTTTTCGACTCCATCCAAGCGGCGCCATTGATGGACAGCCACACCCGCGGCAAGACCATCACCAAGCGGGCCAGCATGGTGCTGAACCTGCAAGGTGGATGTGCCTTCGAAGTGCTTCGCGCTGACTCGTTTGAACCGGTGTCGGCCGGCTGGGAAATTGCGCCAGGCGACCTCGGGATCACTGCCGTCCAGATAAAAGCCCGGGACATTCACAAGATGCACGCCCATGCCCGCTCCATTGCTGGCGATTCCTGTGATCAGGCAGTGCGTAAAACGCCGTGGGGCGCGGCAACCTTTTACCTGAAAGATCCCGACGACAACCGATTCCAGGTGCTGGAAGCCGACGATTGGTTTGAAAACAACGGCCACCCTTCGGGCGGAGTAATGGGATGCACCATCGGGGTATCAGACATGGATGCAGCGCTGAAATTGTACGCTGACGTCCTCGGATTTGACAAAGTGCTGCACGACGTGACGGGAACCCAAGCTGACTGGGACGGCATGCCCCATGGTACGGAATCGTTCCGCCGAGTCCGATTGACACAATCTGATTCAGGCGCAGGCGGTTTTGGTAAACTCACCGGACGCACGTACATCGAATTGGTGCAAGCGATTGACCGCAAGGGCTCGTTCATATTCAAGGACCGGATCTGGTGCGACATCGGATTTGCCCACCTCGGCTTCGACGTGCGAGGCATGGCGGATCTGGGCACTGCGCTCGATAGGGCGGGCTTTGGCTTCCGCTGCGACACCGCGGATGCCATCGGAATGGGCGAGACCAAGGTGCACTGCACCTATATCGATGACCCGGACGAATGCTGGCTGGAAATGATCGAAGTGTACAAGGTCCCCATCATCGAAAAGTGGGGAATATTTTTGGATGTCCAGAAGCGTGGAGCGGACGAACCGCTGCCCCGTTGGATGCTCAAAGCCTTGCGATTCAGCCGCGTCAAGGACTAACATTCAGTCACAATTCCTTTACATTAGGTTCACAGTTGGGAGCAGAATTGGTAACACCTTGAGACCCGGAACTACAGACATGAACAAGAAAATCCTTCTGGTAGACGACGACCCGGACATCCTCGAATTAATTGAATACAACTTGCGTCAGGAAGGATACGACGTTTTCACCGCTGAAAACGGCAATCAGGGTATTGCCATGGCGCGAAGCATCAATCCCGACCTCATCATCCTTGATGTGATGATGCCGGAAATGGATGGGATGGAGGTCTGTAACATAATCCGCTCGGATACCAAGCTCTCCTACACCACCATCGCCTTCCTCACGGCCCGCGGCGAGGATTACAGCCAGGTAGCCGGTTTTGATGTCGGAGGAGACGATTACATCACCAAGCCGGTCAAACCCAGGGTGCTGGTAAGTCGCGTTAAAGCCCTCCTGCGCCGTTCCCGTTCCAACAAGGCCGTCCTGCCAGATGAGCGGTTCGGCGTTGCCATTGACCTCGACCGGTTCACCGTTTTGCAGGAGGGAAAAGAGCTCACCTTGCCCAAAAAGGAATTTGAGTTGCTCAACTTGCTGTGGTCAGAACCGGGCAAGGTTTTCACCCGAGAGGCCATCCTGTCAGCGGTATGGGGCAATGACGTGGTTGTGGGCGACCGCACCATCGATGTGCACATTCGAAAGCTCCGAAGCAAACTCGGAGATGGCCTGATCACCACAGTAAAGGGTGTCGGGTATAAATTTGGCAAGTGAGTCCGGATTCGACCCCAAGAGAACTGGCGAAAAAAACCTCGCAACTGCTCGCCGTATTGACCGGCATAGGCACCCTTATTCTGCTGCAGGCTTTAGACGCCATGCACCTTTGGGCAGTGGCGATACTCGCTGCGCTGCTCACCGAAACATTGAGCACGCTCATCATTGAATGGTCGGTCGAAAAAATCCTTCAACGGCGTGTGCAGGATCTGTCCGATGCTATGTCACAAAGCTCCAGCGTAAAAGAAGTCCGGCTCGAGGAGCAATCGCTGGAAGACATACTGACGTGGGCCAACAACCAGCTCGCCGACATCAAGTCGCTCAAAGCGAAAGACTCGTTCCGGAAGGAATTCATCGGCAACCTAGCCCACGAACTCAAGACACCACTCTTTAACATCCAGGGGTTTATCTTGACCCTGATTGAGTCTGACCTCAAGGATAAAGCATTGGTCCGACGGTTCCTTCATAAGGCCGATAACAACGTCAGCCGCATGACCGAGTTGATCGAAGACCTCGACACCATCACCAAATTGGAGTCAGACAGCCTGTCCCTCACCCTCGCGCCATGCAACATCATTGATACGTGCAAGGAGGCCATCGACGAAGTAGAATCCAAGGCGCTGAAAATGGGCATCAGCGTTCGACTCGAATTGCCCGACCCCGAGATGGAGAGCCTTCATGTCCTATGTGGTCCTGTCCAAATTCGCCAAGTCCTCACCAACCTGCTCGGTAACTCCATCCACTACGGTGTGGAAGGCGGTGAAAGCACCCTGCGCCTCGAAGCCGAAGGCGAAACCGTTCGAATCACGGTCGAGGACAACGGCATTGGTATCTCCAAAGAGGACCTCAACCGCATTTACGAGCGCTTCTACCGCGTGGACAAAAGCCGCTCCCGCCATGCCGGTGGCTCCGGACTGGGACTGGCAATCGTCAAGCACATCATCGAAGCACATGGCCAGTCCATTCAAGTGCAATCCGCCTTGAACAAGGGAACGGCCTTTTCGTTTGAACTCGTGAACCTCGACGCAGAGGCTGAAAAGCGAAACATCCAGCTTGACGCGCCTGACCTGGTCTAATGCCCGCTGCGAAATTCTGCCTGCAGCACACCCGTTCCGGCGGCATTCACAAAGGGATTCGCCGCCTTTTCTGCCCCAATCGTGGTCGACGGACCGTGCCCCGGCCACACCTCAAACCCATCCGGCAGCGTAAACAGCTGCTCTTCGATGCTGGTGACCAAATCCGGCGCATGGCTGCCAAGCAGGTCCGTCCGACCGATGCTCTCTTGAAACAAAACGTCACCACCGATTACCCATTGGCCTAGAGCGTATACCAAAACCACGTGACCCGGCGCATGGCCCGGCGTGAAGCGAACCTCCAGTTCCGCCTCCCCGCAACGGATGGGCTCGTCAGTGCTCAAATCGGTACCCAATGGCGGCAACGGATCCATGGAGACGCCGTACACCGCTGCTGACCGTGGCGCTTGTTCGTACGTCGCCCGGTCAAGCGGATGCAATCGCGGCTTCAACCCCCACGTATCGTAGACCCAACCCGCGCCCAGGACGTGGTCCAAATGGGCATGAGTAAGCACGCATTGCACCGGCTTCAGCGACAGCTCCGCGCAAAAATTTGCAAACGTTTCACGCTCGGCCACATGGCTCATTCCCGGGTCAACCACCGTCACCTCTCCGTTTCCGTGGTCAATGAGGTAGGTCTGTTCTGAGAACGGGTTGAAGGTGAAGGTGTGGAGTTCTATCATCTCGGTGTAACTTCGACTAGAATGCTGCGGCAAAGCTATTTCATACGGTTCATTTCCTCGGCGCTAATGGCCTGTGCGGCCTCGCTTGCCTTGGGCCAGTTTTACGACGGGTCCAATATGGAGTTTGGCAAAAACCGCGTGCAGCACCGCATATTTGAATGGCAATACCTGCCTACGGCACGTGCGGAGGTGTATTATTACCAAGGGGGAAAGGCGTATGCCAACCGCATCACCTCAGAAATCACGGCATGGATCGAAGAAGTTGAAGACCGGTACGACCGCAGCATTGAAGGCACCGTCCAAGTGCTAGTCTACAACAAACAGGCTGAATTTCGCCAATCCAACATTGGAAGCGGACAACTAAATGCCCAAAACATCGGCGGAACCGCGACCCTCGTGGGATCCAAGCTCTTCGTGTACGCAGACGGACTGTGGGAACACACCGAAGAGGATGTCAAGCGCAGCCTGTCGAGCCTGCTCTTTAACCAAATCTTGTACGGCGGAAATTGGCAAGAGGCGCTCCGGTCCTCCACCACCGGCATCTCATTTCCGGAGTGGTTTACGGCGGGTCTGCACAGTTTCGTCGCCCAGCAGTGGTCAGCGGAAACCGCACTGCACGTATGGGACGCCGCTCGCTGCGGGAAGCTCGTCCATGCGCACCGCGTCACGGGTGAAGAGGCCCGCTGGGTCGGCCATGGGGTGTGGAAGTACATCGCCGACGTGTTTGGTGAAGCCGTCATCGCCAATGCGTTGTATATGGTCCGGGTTTCGAGCAACCTCGAGAAAGGCCTTCAGTATGCCACCGGCATGGACTTGGCTTTGTTGTTGGAAGAGGCGAGCCGCTACCACCTCGACGCTGCCGGAGCAGCCGAAGAATTTCCGGCATTGGCGACGCGAAAAGACCGGCGAAAGGCCCGGCACAACACCGGTTTGCTCCACCTGCCCATCCAACCCAACGTGGATTACCGAGCGCTCTCGGTACACCCCGATGGCAATCGGTACGCCTGGGCACGGGACGAACGAGGGCAGTTGGAAGTGTGGGTGGGAGACCGCTCCACCGGTGAAGTGCGGCGGATAGGGCGCCACGGACACAAGATCGACCGCATCCAAGACCGCACGCTACCTGCCATGGCGTGGCATCCGAACGGCAACGTCCTGACCTATGCATTCGAACAGGGCTCAAAGAATTTGATCTACTCCGTGGATTTGACCTCGTTTGAGTCGGTCGAAAAAGAAGTCTTTCGCATCGATAAAATCCTATCAATGGCCTATGCCCCAGACGGCATGTCCATGATTTGGAGCGGAGTCAAGGACGGTCAATCCGATCTCTACCAATACCAAATCCTCGGAAACAACCACACCGTATTGTGGAGCGATCCGTACGACGATTTGAACCCAGTTTTCAGTGCGGACGGCAGCACCATCTGGTTCGCTTCCAATCGACCCAGTGTGAGCCTCAAACGCCAATTCGTATTGGGAGAACCCATGAATCCCAACCACGACCTGTTCGCTTTGCAGTGGGCGGAGGACGTGCCCCAACTCATCCATTGGGTGGAAACCCCGGAACGGGACGAGCGCTTCCCCCAAGTCCAGCCGGATGATTTCGTGACCTTCCTCGTTGAACTGGAAAATGGTTCACAAGAACGGTGGACTTCTTGGAGGGATAGCGCTGTGGCGTACATCGACACCACGATCCACTACCGGTGGTTTACCCAGCAGCGATTGGCCGCAACATTAGACCAGCCCGTATCGCATTTCCAGTGGATCCCCGCTCGAAACTGCGCCGGATTCGCCCACCTAGTTGCCGGGCATCCATTCTGGGTGGAAACGAGTGAGAATAAGGAGGATTGGCAAGACATCAAGCCCGTTGGTGCGACCGGCGTTAAGGCATCGGATGTTCGGCTCGATTGGGATTGGACTCCCGGGCCGACTGAAGCCGATTTTCGCGATTACACTTTTGGTCCGTGGTCGAGCGGCGACAAGGAACAAGTAGAACCCTCTGCGGAAACGGAAAGCACCGAAAGCCCCGCTGAAGAATGGGTCCCGTTCAACCTACCCAAACCCCGTAATTACCGACTGAATTACGCCATTGAATCCATCACAGGTCAATTGGATAACTCGTTCGGGTCCACGTTCTATCAAGCATACAGAGGCAACATCGCCGTGCAGCCAGGCCTCGGTGGGCTGTCCCAAATCTCCGTCGCCGATTTGTTCGAAAACCGACGGTTTACTGCGGGTTTCCGTTTGGCCGGTTCCCTTGAAAACAGCCGGTACCTGTTCGCTTACTCCGACCTCACTGGACGGTGGGACAAAACGTGGATGATCGAACGGCAAGGGGTAACGCAAGGCGTCGAGAACAATCAAACCTACGTGCGCACCCACATCCACCTGCTCCGCCGCCAGTGGAAGTACGCACTCGATGAGGTGCGCAGCATTCGGCTGCAGGGGGTTTACCGGCTGGACCGCATTACACCACTGTCAACCGACGCGTTCAATTTGACCAAACCCACCCAATTCATTGGACAAGCTGGTGCATTGGTCGCTTATGTCTTCGACAATACCCGCGAGCGGATGATGAACATCCCCGAGGGCACACGCTACCGCATCTGGGCGGAGTACTACGTCAATCCCAACGAATCGGAAGCCACATTCGGTACCGTAGGATTCGATGTGCGCACGTACAAGCCGCTGTGGCGCAACGTTATTTGGGCGAATCGGCTGGCCGCCGATTGGTCCATCGGAGCGCAACGGCTCTTGCACATGGTAGGCGGCGTCGACAATACCTTGTCCCTTATCGCCAATGCGCAGTCGCCGATTGATCCGAGCATTAATTACGCGTACCAAACCCGCCTCGCGCCCCTTCGCGGGTTCGCAGCCAACGCGCGAAACGGATCGCATATGGCGCTTTTCAATAGCGAGTTACGCGTCCCACTCTGGAGCACACTCAGCTCACTACCGGTTGACACCGAATTGCTGCAGACCCTGCAATGCATCGGGTTCTTCGACGTGGGCTCAGCCTGGAACGGTAAGCACCCTTACGACAACGCCAACACCTTCAACCAAGTGACGGTCACACAAAATCCCATCACGGTCACCATTGACAACAACCGTGAGCCAGTGATCTGGGGCACGGGCTTCGGATTTCGGGGTAAGGTGTTGGGGTACTGGCTGCGTGCCGATTGGAGCTGGGGCGTCGACGACGGACGTTGGCAAGACCGTGTTTTCAACCTCAGCCTTCAACTCGATTTCTAATCCATTGACATTCAAACCCT
>CALGDB010000167.1 GCA_937884175.1 uncultured Flavobacteriales bacterium | reverse complement strand
TTTGCGCCCCATTTGGCCCGTTCGTCCAGGGGTTAGGACGCCAGGTTTTCATCCTGGAAACAGGGGTTCGATTCCCCTACGGGCTACTACAAGAAATCCCCGCTCAGGAAACGGCAGCGGGGATTTTTTTGACCGTAATCCTTGCGAGTCCGGTGAATGCGGACACGGTATTTTACCAGGTTGTGTCGTCTTCAAGCGTCCTCCGGATCATGCCTTCGGATTGCTGACAAACTTCTTTTCGGGTCCAATTCTTTTCAACTATTTCCGCGGCAGGTATGGGCGCGAGCACCTTTACCACCAGCCGTTTTTTTCGCAAGCCAAGTAGATTGGACAGGTGCTGCACGATGGACCCATGATTCACGAGGTAGGTGAATGTAATCCGTTGCTCCTTGCTAAGTTCATGCCCATTGGCGTGTGTCCATCTGAATGCAATCGGCTGAACTCCTGAACCCGAATCGATCGCGATTTTGAAGAAGGGTGCATGAAAAGGAAGCAACTCGACGCCATCGTTTGACTTGCCCTCGGGGAAGAAACTCATGTTGACCTTCGATTGTGTAATCATGCTGGTGGCGGGCTGTAGCAATTCCACAATCGACATGCGTCTGCTCCTGTCCACAAAAACGAAGCCCAAGAGTTCCATAACCGAGCCAATGACCTTCATGTTGCGAACGAGCATGTTCGAGATCACCATGCAAGGACTGATGGCCATGTGGAGCAATGAGTCTAAAATCCCCTGGTGGTTGCTTACGACGAGGTGCTGAGAAGAAGGCATTTTTCCTTCCACTACCAGCTTCACTCCCACAATCCACATGAGCAACTTAGAGAATGGGTAAATGATAAATCGAACGTTAAACCGAAGGAAGAGGTGCCTCGGAAAAAGGAAGAACACCAACCTTAACAGCAGGCTGAGGAGGACTAGGACGAACAGGGTAAGCATGATGAATGCCATGCGGACCTGTGCAAGTGTTTTCGAACCCTTTAGGATGGCTTGGTTTGGGGTGGACTCCGTCATTTAGAAGGGAAGTAAATCAACTCTAATTTAAATGTATAATCCCGCGCTTTCGAAACTACGCAAATTCTGACACGCACCCTTCCAAAAGGCGCTCGTAGAAGTCTACCTCGAGACTATTTACAAATGAATATTTTCTCGCTGGTGCTGTTTTTGTAGCGCTGAATGTAAAGGTGTCCCGTTTCGAGCTTCTGAACTGCGCGCTCCATGACGTCGAAGGTGCCCGAAGTATTCACTTGCGCCCCAAAACGTTCCGGACGCTGGAGGGGAAGGCTCGTAGCGTCCATGGGCTGTTGTTACGTAGCGCAATGCACTATGCCATCCCATTGCAGCATGTTATGGCAGTTGATGCCTACCGCGGTACGCTCCGGATAGAGCCCTTATACGAAATCGAGCGCGACGGCGTCTATGTGGTCGTCGTCTTCAGGGACAAGCACCACAGAATTGCCGACGTAGTAGTTGATATAGGAACTGCGGAAACCAATGTTTTGACCCCATGTCTTTCGTAATGTTTAGAGCAAAAAAAACCAATGAGGCCATTGGTTTTTCAATTCAGTGCAAGAATGTGCGCTATTCCTCTGCGGCTAAGTTGATAACCGCTTGGGGAGAAGCATTGGGTTCTGCATGAATCTTCACGGTGGCCTCATCAGAAGCAGAAGATCCATAGGAATCAGTTACGGTCAGCCGGAAGGCATATTCACCATTCACAGCGGAGAAGGAAGCTGCGGCGTTGGTGTCGGAATCCAACATCAAATAATCGCCACTTACCTGCTCCCATTGAAATCTAATGCCATCATTGTCGGGATCTCCGGATTGTTCACCCGTCATGATGATACGAATAGAGTCAGAAGCAGCGTCGCTGTCATGGGGAATCACAAAATGAAATTTCGCTGCCTCTGCTTCAGCCATTGCTGCTTCTGCGGCAGCAATGGAGTCCGCTTCAGCTGCAGCCAAACGGTCGGCTTCCATTTTTTCCAGCTGATTGGTTTTGAGGTAAGCCAAACCGGCTGCACTCAGAACCAAACAAGCAATTGTTATGATGCGCTCCATTTAGGTAAAAAATGAGGGGTGACTCATTTGAACCACCCCCATTTTTCTATTCTTGCATCATTTCTTCGTGAGAATACTCCAGAGGATCAGCAAAGCAACCAACCCGACGAATCCGCCATTACCGAGCTGCGAAATGAGTCCGGTGAGGTTATCGACAACATTCATTCCTGGGAACATTGCTGCGCCAAATACGACTTCAGTTACAACAGCCAACGCTGCAAAACCAATTAATAATTGAGTAAGGCCTTGGAAGAATCCTCCCATAAACTTGAATACATTATCCATTTTGTAAGGGTTTTAGTAATGCACTTGCAAATAGGGGGATAATTCAATTCGTGTCCTAGGGACACCTTTTTGTTATGAACATCATAGTATTAAGTGACTGATAAACAATATGTTAAAAGCGAGTAGCGCAACTCGAACGAGTCCTAAGCGTCAATGGGCTTCTTGAAGTTGATATCTACCGCAACTTCTTTTGAGCAGATGTGTTTTTAGGGTAGGCAATACGATTCAGACCTGTTTCGATGAAGTTAAATATCCTTTTCCTGTTGGCCGCACTCTGTTGTGCCCGGGGGGCATTGGCCCAACATTTTTGTGGCTTTGATGCCCTGCATGTGCTGCACCGTGGAGACGAGTCTGCGTGCAATGAACGCGTTCTCGAGCGTTTGTCTGGGAATTTCGAGCGCTCGGGAGAAACGCTCACCTTTCCCGTTGTGGTCCACATCATTCACAACAACGGACCGGAGAACATCGAGGACGCCCTCGTCATCGATGCCATAGAATTCTTGAATGATGCCTTCTCCAATAATGGATATTACCAAAATGAATTGGGTGTGCAGACGGGTATTCAGTTTTGCTTGGCCGCCGTGGATCCGGAAGGCGCTTTTTCTTCGGGAATTGAGCGGGTGGAGTCGGAATTGACCGATGTGCTGGTACCAGCACAGGAATCGCAATTGAAGTCCCTGAGTCATTGGGATGCGACACAGTACCTGAATATTTGGGTAGTGCAAGAGATCACGCGCGAGGCGGACAATGAGGCGGTGGTGGGGTTTGCAACGTTTCCAACGATGCACGGCGAGGCGCTAGATGGGATCGTGGTCGAGTCCACAGCCATGGGCTCGTCGCCTTCGGCTACCGCCGTTGTGGCCCATGAGGTGGGGCATTATTTAGGCTTGTATCACACCTTCCAAGGGGGCTGCCCGAACGCTGATTGCTTCACTTCGGGCGACTTAGTCTGTGACACTCCGCCGGATGCGTCCGCGTTCAACACCTTGTGCTTCGATGGTACCAACAGCTGTTCCACGGATGAAGACGATTCCAGCGTCAATAATCCTTTCCGTAGCGTCGCGCTCGGAGGATTGGGCGATCAGTTTGACATGCAGACCAATTTTATGGATTACGCCAACTTGGCGTGCTTTGAACGTTTCACCGAAGGACAAGCAAACCGCATGCAAGCGGTCTTGCTCGAAGTAAGGATGTCGTTGTTGGAAGGGGATCGCTGCACCGGGCCGTGCGACCTG
>CALGDB010000166.1 GCA_937884175.1 uncultured Flavobacteriales bacterium | reverse complement strand
TTCTTGAACGAGTTCCGGCTGCTCCGTCAGGAAGCCCGAGCCTTCATAAATCACGGTGTCTGCAATGATCTGGGTCAATCCGGCGAATTGGGCGATGGTCCCCCGGATGCGCAAGCTGTCACCGGGAACCACTTCTTCATAACCGAAATCAGAAAGCGGACTGAAGACATTGATGCCGTGCGTGGAATCAATCAAGGTAAACTGAAGGCCTGAAGGGTAATCGTTCCACCCGTGCGCAATGCCGCGCAGCTCACAGGACACGCCCAAACTGTCCGTTACACCGGAAACAAAATCGACCGAACGGACCGTCGCAATGTCGTATACCGGGTAGGTCAAATCCGACGGTTGAATGTGGATGGTCACGGTGTCAATGAGCAACACCACGTCGCCTGCGGTGACCTCAATGGCCAATTCCACAAGCTCTTCGCCTTCGGGATCTTCATCGTTGATTGCTGCAAACACGAACGACTGGTCGTTCAAAAGCCCGATGGGAAAAGAGAATTCCGGCAGCGGAAACACACCGGGAAAATCCTCCCCAGCGGTCGCTGTTCCACCCACAACGTCAACCACAACGGTCGCGTCCTGCAAGGGATAGGCCACCTGCATCACCACGTCTACGCCGCCGCCCTCAAACACATACAAGTCGGTTGCAGCAAAGCCCAGCTCCATATCCGGCGTGCCCGTGCAGGTCGCTGAATGGTAACCGATGAAATCAAAGGTGTCTTGGGGGTAAACATCCCACTGGTACTGTCCTACTTCCCAGTCGGTGCTGCCTTGGGAGACGTTGGCTTTGCGGACCAAGGTGTATTCGGCCATTTCCCCAGCGCCCCCATCCACTGTGAAGGGCGAACCTGGATCCGGGCCAAACTCCCCCATCTGGTCGATGATGACCCCGTCGTGGTACAGCACGATGACGTCGTTTCCGTTGAACCATGTCACCTGGCTTTCGATGTCCGCCGCCTGATACAGTTCCGGCGCGGCCAGCGCGTTCATGATCACGAACACGTCATTCGGCTCGATCACCCCTTCCAGCAGCTGGGTATTGGTGGGCTCGGTCGCGCCGTTGTTCCACGTTTCCATGTGGTACCCTTCGAGGTTGATGGCAATCGGCGACGGATTGTACAGCTCGATGGCTTTGTTGTTGCTGTTGCCCTCGACGTATTCAGAAATGAAGATTTCCTCACAGAAGCTCGCGCTCTCGCAATCCAGAATTTCCACTTCCAGAAACGAGTTGCTCAAACTGTCGCATTCCACACCAAGGATGCCATCGAGCGCGCCGCCCGCTTCGAGTGTGGACGCCTCAAATCCGCCGAGTCCGCTGCTCCCCCAGACTTGGTAAGTTCCTACGCCGAGTTGTGTGAAGTCGTACTGGGGAAACCCCACTGTGTCGAGGATGACTTGCGCCTCATCGGTAATGACAAAAATGTACTCTGCGTCCACCGCCTCGGATGTGTACCCAAAGGTGACCGCTGCGTTTTCCATGCCCAAACACCCCAAGGTTGAAGGTGTGCCGGAAGCGTCTGTCACATTCCCGCCGTCGCAAGCCGGAGGGTCACACGTCTCACCGATGATTTCGATGGAATTGAATGCAAACGCATAACACCCCTCCCCTTCAATGGCTTCTACGGGTTGTCCAGCCTCCAAGGTGGCGGGAACCAACGGCACGTCATGCGAAATTCCATGGACCTCCAACACGCCGTCTCCCATGCCAGCCACATTGACCGCAGGGCCATCGAACGCGGCGATGATCAATCCGGTTTCGGCATCGGCAACAACCGAAGTAAGTGCCGCGTCGGGAACGTCGTTCGTGTGTGAAAGCTGAATCAGGACCAACTCACTGGCGTCTGTGCACACTTCGCTGTTGGCGGTGTTTTGCAACGCAATTTGCCCTCCATCACACACCAGCACATTGCTGTAACCCGGCGTGGGTACCTGCAAAATGAAATCACCCGGGGTCTGTGGGGCGCCTCCATCGGGGACGCGGGACAAGCTTTGGTAATCCGCCAAGCCTTCAGCGCTCTCGTTCAATTGAACCCCGTTGGGCGTCAACACGTCAAGCAAGCTGAGCATGGGCGGTTGGTTGTTTCCGTACACCACCGCGTCGAGGAGGTCTTCATCCGTCACCGGTGTTCCATTTGGAAAATTCGCGGCGTCCGCATCGTACAAGGCGATTCCCTCCTGGCCCACCTGGAGCCAATTCGTTGATTCAATCACCACGTCCGCTTCCGGAAAGCCCGGACCACCAACCAACAGAAACCCATTGGCGTCGAGGGAGAACCCGGTCAAATCCACCACGAGGTTCGACTGCGCATTGGAACCGTTGTAGATCACCAGCGCATAACCCGAAAGGTCCTCGCCGGGCGCGCCATATAACTCCACAAATTCCTCGGTATCCGTTCCCGGACCCGAGGGGTCAAGCTCATTGATGACCACTTGTGCCCAGGCCGCAGGTGCAGCCATCAGGGTCAAGAAAAAGGCAAAAATACCAGGTCGAATGACCGGTCCAAGGGAGGTGAGAATCGTGCGCATGAGAATCGTTGCTACCCGTTGAGGGGAATCAAAAGTACACACATTCCCTTTGGCGCCTCTTACTCGCATGCAAACACACGGTTAAACCCGCGCTGCATCGTAACTTCGTAAGGCTATGACCCAACGCAGAAGCCTCATCCAAAAGCTCGACGAATTCATCCGAGCATATTACCTGAACCAACTGGTGAACGGCGCTTTGCGATCGTTGGCGGTGCTGGTCTGTGCGGGGATTGGGTTTGCGTTGGTGGAGTCGGTCGGGCGCTTTGGCATTGCTGGGCGCACCGTGCTGTTCTGGACCTTGTTGGGCGGCAGCGCTGTTTTGCTATCGGTGTGGTTGGTGGTACCTCTGCTCAAGTGGGCGCGCATTGGAAAGGGGTTGTCGCACGAGGAAGCCAGTGCATTGATTGGGCAGCATTTCCCGGAAATCAGCGACCGCTTGTTGAACGTTCTTCAGCTCCAGCGGCAGTTAGGAGCCGGGTCGCGTACCACAGACACTTCGTTGCTGGAAGCGTCCATTGAAGAGCGGACGTCTGCTTTGCAGCCTGTGGCGTTTAAACGCGCCATTGATTGGGAGAAAAGCAAGGGGTTGTTGCGGTACGCCCTCCCCGTATTGGCCATCGCGTCAGGGTTGTGGGTTTGGAGCCCCGCCTTGGTCAAGGAGCCTGCGGGCCGAATCCTTGCGCACCGTCAAGATTTTGTCCCTCCTCCCCCTTTCTCATTCGTGGTTGATGACGAGTTGAAGGTGCCCGGGATGCAGCCGTTCACGTTAACAGCTACAACTGTAGGCGACCTGGTTCCGGAAGTGGTCATGGTGGAGGTAGGTGAAAGCCGGTACCGAATGGAGCGCATTGGACCATCCTTCCAGCACACGTTTCCGCTGGTGCGTGAGGATATTTCATTTCGTTTGGCGGGTGGTGGTGTCACCTCATCAGCGTACCGCTTGGTTGCTTTGCCTGTGCCAACGTTGGTAGGATTGGAGGTCACAACCACCCCTCCAGCATACACCGGTTTGCCCAGTGAAACGCTGGTGGACATCGGCAACCTCCGTGTTCCAGAAGGCACAACCATTGAATGGGCCGTCCGAAGCACCGACACTGATTCCCTGCGGATTGTGGCGCCTGGTCAACCTTCGCCAGTGCTGCAGGGCGCTGCGGGAGTGTTCACAAGTACGCTGCGCGCCACAGCGAGTGGTCCCTATTGGCTCGTGCCCACCAACCAAGCCGTCGGCGCCCTCGATTCCCTGCGGTACTACCTTCAGGTGCTCGCCGACCAACCCCCGCGCATCAGCGCGTCAGAGCGCATCGATTCCACTGCTCAGTCCATCCGGTACTTCAACGGTGAGGTGTCGGACGACTATGGATTCAGCCGGCTCACGTTTGCTTACCAATGGTTGGAGGTCGGTGAGCGTCCCGAGGAGCTATTTGTCGCTGAAACCCCTGACCTCAACACCACCACCCGGATTCCAATGGATGCGCCCAGTGAGCGGTCCGACCGGTTTTTCCTTGAGTGGTCCCTCGCAGAGCTGGGTATTGTGCAGGGAGATGTGCTCGAATACTGGTTTGAGGTGTGGGACAACGACCGCGTCCACGGACCTAAGATGGCGCGATCTACCCCCCGCACCTTTGCCCCACCTTCGGAGTTGGACATCCGCGAAGAGCGCGACCAAGCCAACGCCGACATCGAAGAACAGATGCGGCAAGCGCGCGAAAGCGCCGCAGAACTGCGCGAGGAAATGGAGGAGCTCCGCCGGCAGCTGGCAGAAGACTCAGAGATCGATTGGAAGGATGAGCGGGCCATGGAGGAGCTGATGAAAAAACAGGAAGAGCTCCGCGAGAACCTCGAACAACTGCAGCAACAAAACAGCGAAAAAGACAAGCGCGCCAACGAATTCAGCCCAGAGGAAGAACGCATTCTCGAAAAGCAAGAACAACTCCAAGAGCTGATGGAGCAGGTCATGAGCGATGAGCTTAAGGAGATGTATGAGGAGATGCAGCGACTCATGGATGAGATGGATCCAGAAGCCTTAGAGCAGATTCAGGAGCAGCTCGAAAACATGCAGGTCGACCAGGAGTCGTTGGAAAAGGAGTTGGACCGGGCGCTCGAGCAATTCAAACAACTGGAATACGAGGTGAAAATGGAAGAAGCCATTGAAGACCTCAAGGAGCTTGCTAAAAAACAGGAAGAGCTCGCGGAAAAAACACGCAATGAGGAAAGTCCCAGCGACAGCCTCAAAGCGGAGCAAGACGCTTTGAACGAGGAGTTTGAAGAAATCCAAGAGCGCTTGGATCAGTTGGACAAAGACAACCAAGAGCTCGAAAACCCGAACGCCACAATGGACCGCACCGAAGAGAGCGAATCCATCGAACAGAAAATGAACGAAAGTTCCGATCGTTTAGAGCAAGAAAAAAACAAAAAAGCCTCCCAACAGCAGCAGCAAGCGGCGGATGAAATGCAGCAGCTGGCGGAGCAGATGGAAAGCATGATGCAGCAACAAAGCGAGGAGTCCTTGGAAATCGACATGGACGCTTTGCGCGCGTTGCTCGAAAACATCATCGACCTTTCGTTTGACGAGGAGGGGTTGATGGAGGCATTGCGAACCACAAGTGACAACGACCCGGCTTACGTACTCCACGGACAGACCCAACGCCGGCTCAAGGACGACGCGCGCATGGTAGAAGACTCTTTGTTTGAACTGAGCCTGCGCATCCCGCAGTTAGCCCCCGCAGTCAACCGAGAAATTGGCCTCATCAACCACCACATGGAACTCGCGTTGGGCGGCTTCGGGGACAGAGAAACCGACCAGATCACCAGCAACCAGCAATACGTCATGACCAGCTTCAACAACCTCGCATTGATGTTGGACGACGCGCTCCAGCAGATGCAACAGGACATGGCCCAAAAACAACCGGGGAACGGCAATTGCGAAAACCCGGGAGGCAATGGGCAACCGAAGCCGTCTCCAAGTGCAGGAGACCTGAAAAAAATGCAGCAATCCCTCAGCGACCGGTTGCAAAAAATGAAAGAGCAAATGGGTGAAGGGGCCAATGCCGGCCGCGACGGTCGCCAGCAACGGCAGCTCAGCAAGGAGCTGGCACAAATGGCCGCACAGCAAGCGGCACTTCGCCAAATGGCCGAGAAGAAGGCGCAGGAACTCAACGCCGACGGCTCCGGCGACGGCACACAAATGAGCGACATCGCTAAAGAGATGGAGGAAATCGAGCGCGACCTGGTCAACAAAGACGTGACCATCGAGACCCTCGAGCGCCAACAAGAACTGATAGTCCGTTTGCTGGAAGCAGAAAAAGCGGAGATGACGCGGGGTGAAGACGACAAGCGCAAATCCACCACCGGCAACCAAAACCTCGCCACCACCCCTGCCCCGCTCCTGGAATACCTCGACCAAAAAGCGCGTGAAGCTGAATGGTTACGAACAATTCCACTTGAATTGCAGGGGTATTATCGGGACCGAGTCAACGATTATTTCAATAATTTGGACGACACAAAGTCCACTCTCGAGCTTCAACCCGAACGCTAGGCATTATGATTGAGACCATGCACAAATTGGAATTTGCTTCCCAGCCGGAGAACATTGCGATCATTGAGCGTTTGATCGATGAAATTCGAGACAACAACGCGTTCGATGACGAGTGCTATGGCGACGTATTGATCGCCATGACAGAGGCCGTCAACAACGCCATCGTCCACGGCAACAAATTGCAAGACGACAAAACCGTTGTCGTTGAATACGAATTGCAGGCGCGCAACCTCTACTTCAAAATCACCGACCAAGGCGCGGGCTTTGACTTCGAAAACGTTCCCGACCCCACCTCACCCGAGAACATCGAAAAGCCCAATGGGCGCGGTGTTTTCCTCATGCGCAGCCTCGCTGATGAGTGCTCGTTTGACGACGATGGTCGCATTGTTGAGCTGACCTTCAACGACGTCTTCGCGGCGTCCTAACCCCCTACCCTTGGCATTCCAATTTCACAATGCCGACCACGCCTTTCGGTGCCCCAACCGACGCAAAATCCGAGCGTGGATTCACGATTTTGCGGCCGCACACGGCAAAACCATTGGTGAACTCGCTGTCGTGTTCTGCTCGGACGACTACCTGCTCGAGGTGAACAAAACCCACCTGCAGCACGATTACTACACCGACATCATCACGTTTGACTACTGCGAGGCGGATGAAATCGCGGGAGATCTGATGCTTTCCGTCGACCGCATCAAAGCCAACGCGCAAACCCACAATCAATTGTTTTTCAATGAGTTACTTCGTGTAATCATCCACGGACACCTGCACCTTGTCGGGTATAAGGACAAAACAAACGCCGAGCAAAAAACCATGCGCAACCAGGAAGATCATTGGATTGCGCGCTACTACGAACGCTACACATGATTCACGACACATACGACGTCATCGTAGTTGGGGCGGGGCATGCGGGCAATGAAGCCGCTGCTGCTGCCGCAAACCTCGGAGCCTCTACCCTGCTCATCACAATGAACATGGGAGTCATTGGTCAAATGTCCTGCAACCCCGCAATGGGTGGAATCGCCAAAGGCCAGATCGTCCGGGAAATTGACGCAATGGGTGGATATTCCGGCATTGTTAGTGACCACAGCGCCATCCAGTTTCGCATGTTGAACCGGTCCAAAGGACCCGCTATGTGGTCGCCACGCACCCAGAATGACCGCATGCGCTTCGCTGAAAAGTGGCGGCTAATGCTGGAGCAAACACCCAAACTCGATTTTTGGCAAGACGCTGTGGTCGAATTACTGATTGAAAACGGCACCTGTATGGGAGTCAAAACACAATTGGGCGCCACCATTCGTTCCCGATCAGTCGTCGTCACCGCAGGCACATTTCTGAACGGCCTTATGCACGTCGGCGAGAAACAATTTGGTGGTGGACGAGCCGGTGAAAAAGCTGTGCGCGGCATTACTGAGCAATTGGTGGAACACGGTTTCAGTGCAGACCGCATGAAAACTGGAACCCCTCCGCGCGTGGATGGTCGCAGCATTAACTACGGCGTGATGGAAGAGCAAAGGGGCGATGACAATCCACAGCGCTTCTCATACACCGACACACCTCTGCTCAAGCACCAACGCAGTTGCCACATAGCCTACACCAACACGGGTGTCCACGACCTGCTCCGCGAAGGCTTTGACCGGTCTCCTATGTTCAACGGACGCATCCAAGGCTTGGGGCCCCGGTACTGCCCGAGCATCGAAGACAAAATCGAGCGGTTCAGCGACAAAGACGCGCACCAGTTGTTTGTAGAGCCCGAAGGGTGGGACACCATTGAAGTCTATGTAAACGGATTCAGCACAAGCCTGCCTGAGGACGTCCAAGTTCGTGCCTTGCGCGCCGTGCCTGGGTTTGAAAACGTGAAGTTCTTCCGGCCTGGCTATGCGGTTGAGTATGATTTTTTCCACCCAACTCAGCTCCGGCACAACCTTGAAACCAAGGCCATCAACAACTTGTTTTTTGCTGGACAAATCAACGGCACCACCGGTTACGAAGAGGCTGCTGCCCAAGGCATCATGGCGGGAATCAACGCAGCACGTTCCACGTGGAACAAAGAGTCTGTTGTGCTCAAGCGCAACCAAGCCTACATCGGAGTGTTGATTGACGACTTGGTCACGAAGGGGACCAAAGAGCCGTACCGGATGTTCACGTCGCGCGCCGAATACCGCATTCTACTTCGCCAAGACAACGCAGATCAACGGCTCACCCCATTATCTCACAGCATTGGTTTGGCGGATGACAGCCGCTTGCGCGACCTCGAAAACAAACGGTCAAGGGTACAAGCGATGCGAAAGGGCCTTGAAAAACTCAGCGTGTCTCCGGAAGAAGCCTCGGGTGTATTGGCGTCCAAAGCATCGGCGCCACTCAAACAGAAGCAGAAAGCCATTTCGATTCTGACACGGCCGAACATTGGCATCAGTGACATGATTGACCACATGGAAGGGGTGGCCGCGCTGTCAAGCGCCAACGGGCTAACACCGTCCGATTTG